>NZ_DLTK01000127.1:0-113313 GCF_002500885.1 Brevundimonas sp. UBA7838 | reverse complement strand
GCGCAGCGCGGCCAGCGCCTGCTGTTCGGGGGTCAGGTCGGCCATGTCAGGCCAGACTTGCTGAAGGTTGGGATGGGGCATGGAAAAGGGCTTTCGGCATTCTGAATTTCGATATGTGCAGGGGCGAACAGCCGCTCTGGTCCAGAGCGGTCGCCGGTGAGACGGTCAGGGACGAAGTGCGCCCGACGCCTCAGCCGGCGTATCGAAAGCCGTAAAAGCCGTAGCCGAAATAGAGGCCGGAAACCGCGCGCGAACGGTCGAAAGAAACAGAAAGAGCGCGCAGGCGGGACATGGTCCGGTTCCAGTCTATGCGGATCGTGTTGCGATCCGTGGGTGTCTTAAGGACGCAAAGACCGTGCGCCGTCAAGCCTCAGGCAAGCTCAACAGGACAAAACGCGTCTGATTATCGCCGGAATCCTGCAAGTCGTTGCGCAGGATCGACAGGCCGTACACCTCGGCGGCGCCGACCGGGGCGATGGCCGCCCGTGTCGGGTCGCCCGCTTCCGCCACATCGCGCGCCGCGCCTGCGGTATCGAAATGCTCGATGACCTCGACATTCAAGCCGGCCAGCGTGTCCTTGCACTGGGCTAGGGCGATGGGGTGGCTCTCGACCGTGCGGATATCGGACAGACGCGCGCCGTCGATCGCCATCAGCGCATGACGGATCGGCCGCCAGACCTGGGCGACCGGCTCAACGCCAAGCGCACCGACCAACGTCGCCGCCGGCTCGACCACGCCGATGGTCGAGTTCTCGACAGGGATCAGGGCGCAACCACAGTCGCCGGCGCGCAGCGCATCCAGGGCCTGGGCGAAGGTTTCGAACGCCACCGCCTCGTCCCACGGACGCAGGGCCAGACAGGCCTCATGGCTGAACGATCCGGGCGCGCCCTGATAAGCGACCCGGCCGGGCTTTTCCTCAGTTGGAGCCGTTACTTGCATCGATCACTCCCTCGGTCTCGGATCGATCTGGCGCTGCTTCGGTGGCGTCACCATGACCGGATCCGCCCGCATTTGGGGCGCTGACGACGGCTAGGCCGCCGCCGACTGCGCCACCCGCCCGGCCTTCAGCCGCTCCGCGACCAGGAAGGCCAGCTCCAGCGCCTGGTCGGCGTTCAGGCGCGGGTCGCAGTGCGTGTGATAGCGGTTGGACAAGTCATCCTCGGTAACCGCCTGGGCGCCGCCGATGCATTCGGTGACGTTCTGGCCGGTCATTTCCAGATGGACGCCGCCGGGGTGAACCCCTTCCGCTTCCGCCACATCGATGAAGGTCCGGACTTCGCCCAAGATGCGGTCGAATGGCCGGGTCTTGTAGCCGTTGCCGGCCTTCAGCGTATTGCCGTGCATCGGGTCGATGGACCAGATCACCTTGCGGCCCGAGGCCTTCACTTCGCGCATCAGCTTGGGCAGGCGCTCGCCCACCTTGTCGTGACCGAAGCGTCCGATCAGCGTCAGACGACCGGAGACATTGTCCGGGTTCAGGGCGTCGATCAGCGGCAGCAGGTCGTCGGCGGTCATGGTCGGCCCGCACTTCACGCCGATGGGGTTCTTGATCCCCTTCATGAACTCGACGTGGGCGCCGTCCAGCTGACGCGTGCGCTCGCCGATCCACAGCATGTGGGCCGAGGTGTCGAACCATTCACCCGAACCGCCGTCCAGACGCGTCAGGGCGCTTTCGACGTTCAGCAGCAGGGCCTCGTGGCTGGTGAAGACCTCGACCCGGCTGAGGTCCGGATGAGTCTCGGGCGTGACGCCGACCGCCTCCATGAAGGCCAGGGCCTCGGTGATCTTGTCGGCCAGCTCGCGGTACTGGGCGCCGGCGGCGTTGTCTCCGGCGAAGCCCAGGGTCCAGCGATGGATGTTGTACAGGTCGGCATAGCCGCCGCCGGCGAAGGCGCGCAGCAGGTTCAGGGTCGAGGCCGACTGGTTATAGGCGCGGATCAGACGCTGCGGATCGGGCGCGCGCTCCTCTGGCGTGAAGCCCATGCCGTTGATGATGTCGCCGCGATAGCTGGGCAGTTCGACGCCGTCGATCTCCTCCAGCGGCGACGAGCGGGGCTTGGCGAACTGGCCGGCGATCCGCCCTACCTTCACCACCGGTTTGCGCCCAGCGAACGTCAGGACGACCGCCATCTGCAGGATCAGGCGGAAGGTGTCGCGGATATTGTCTGTCGAGAACTCCTTGAAGCTCTCGGCGCAGTCGCCGCCCTGAAGCAGGAAGGCGTCACCCCGCTCAACCTGCGCCAGCTTCGACGTCAGGCGCCGCGCTTCGCCGGCGAAGACCAGCGGCGGCAAGGCGCGCAACTCGTCTTCCACCCGAGCGAGGGCGGCGGGATCCGGATAGTCCGCCGGCATATGCAGGGCGGTCTTGGTTCTCCAGCTTTCGGGGGTCCAGCGTGTCATCGCGCAAGAATAGGACTTCGCGCCTATTCAAACAACGAAAAGCCAGGAGGATTTTGCCGCGAAATGTCAGTCTTCCGAAGAAGGCGACTTTTCCGCCGCAGCTTCAGCCTTGCGTTCGGCCTTCGCCGCCGCCTTCTCGGCCGCCTTCAGCGCTGCGGCGCGCTCACGTTCCTGACGCTCAAAGCTGTAGTTGGGTTTGCGAGCCATCGGCGTCCTCGTCTCAAATCTTGATCTTGCGGTGAAGGTGGCGATGCATGGGGCCGGACGCAATCGCCAAATCCAGCACCATGCAAAAGCGGCTCACAGCAGCCTCTCCTTGCGCGTCAGAATCTTGGCGGCGGCGTCGAAGGCGATGAACAGGCGGGCTAGAAGGGTCATGGGCTTTGAACGCTTGGCCCCATTCGATGTTCAGTCCCGCGAACCTTCGTCGCACCCAGCAGGCAGGCGCCCATGTCGACCCAACCCATCCTCTTTGGCGGTGTCGAAGCCGGCGGCACCAAGTTCATCTGCGGCGTCGCCGCCGCCGACGGCGTGATCATCGACCAGATCCGTATACCCACGACGTCGCCCGACGAGACGCTGGATGCGGTCGCGGCCTTCTTCGTCGACGCCCAGTCGAGGCACGGCCGGCTTTCTGCACTGGCGATCGTCAGTTTCGGCCCTTTGTCGTTGAAGCCCGACGCGCCGGATTTCGGCGCCATCACCAGTACGCCCAAGCCCGGCTGGAGCGGCGTCAACCTGTTGGCCCGTCTGGGCCGTTTCCTCGATGTTCCAACGACGCTGGACACCGATGTGAACGGCGCGGCCGTGGGCGAACGCCTCTTCGGCAGCGGGCAAGGACTGGAGAGCTTCTGCTACGTCACGGTCGGCACGGGCGTGGGGGTTGGGGTGATGATCGGGGGCGCGCCGCATGGCGGTGCGAACCATCCCGAAGCCGGTCATAGCCGGCTGCCCCGCACCAAGGGCGACGAGACCTTCTCGGGCGTCTGTCCCTTCCACGGCGACTGCCTGGAAGGCCTGGCGAGCGGGCCGGCGCTGCAAGCGCGCTGGGGCGCGGCGGCCGAGACGTTTTCTCACGATCATCCGGCCTGGACGATGGCGGCGGAGTATATCGCCGGTCTATGCACCAACCTGACCTACACGCTGCGGCCGGAGCGAATCATCATCGGCGGCGGCGTAATGCAGCCGCACATGTACGATCTGGTCAGACAGGCTCTGGTGAGACAGCTTGGCGGCTATGACGCGAGCCTGCGGGGTCTGGATATGAAGACCTATATCGCGGCACCGACCGCGGGCGTGTCCGCCGGACTGATCGGCGCATTGGCACTCGCCTACCGTTCCGTCACGGGCGAGTGGCCCAAGGACTGGGCGACGCAAGGCCAGGATCAAATTGGATTGGAGATGGTGGACGCGACAGGGATTGAACCTGTGACCCCCTCGGTGTGAACGAGGTGCTCTCCCGCTGAGCTACGCGTCCTTGCCTTGCGGAGGCGGCGACATAGCCCGGTCGCCGGCCCCGCGCAAGCGCCTGTTTCAGATTCCGGCGGCGCGAACGCCTTCGGGCGTATCGGCTTCCGGGTCGCCCGGCAGCCAGGCGACGTGACCGTTGTAGATGTCCTGGTTCAGGATGCCCTCTTCCTTGGCGACCAGCACCGGCACCAGCATCTGTCCGGTGACGTTGGTCGCGGTGCGCATCATGTCGATGATCCGGTCGATGGCGACGATATAGCCGATGCCTTCCAGCGGCAGGCCGGCGGTCGACAGGGTCAGGGTCAGCATGACGATGCTGGTCCCCGGCACGCCTGCGGTCCCCAGCGACCCCAGCACCGCCGTCAGGCCGATCAGGATGTACTGCGTCAGCGTCAGATCGATCTTGAAATACTGGGCGATGAAGATCGAGGCGATGGCCGGATAGATGGCCCCGCACCCGTCCATCTTAACATTGGCGCCCAAGGGCACGGCGAAGGCGGCGTAGGCCTGGGGCACGCCCAAACGTTCGACAGTCTGGCGAAGGGTGATCGGCAACGTCCCCAGCGAGGATGAGGTCGCAAATGCGGTCTGCTGGGCCGCGAAGGCGCCGCGGAAGAAGCTGGTCACCTTCAGCCCGTGAACCTTCAGCAGGCCCGAATAGACGATCAGGATGTGGAACAGGCAGGCGGCGTAGATGGCCAGGATGAACTTCACCAGGGGCAGCAGCGCCTCCCAGCCGTAGCCGCCGACCACCGATCCGATCAGGCCGAACACGCCGATAGGCGTCAGCTGGATCACCCAGCGGGTGATGCGGAAAATGATGGCCGCGCCCTCATCCACCAGACGCCGAACGCCCTGCGCTCGGTCGCCCAGCGCCACCAGGGCCATGCCGACCAGGGCCGAGAAGAAGATGATCTGAAGCACCTTGCCTTCGGCCAGGGCGGCGAACGGATTGGTCGGCACGACGCCGATCAAGACTTCCAGCGGCGTCGGGATCACCCGTTCCTTGACCTCGCCCAGCGGCAGGTTGGACAGGCCGACGCCGGGATTGATGATGTGACCGAAGGCGAAACCGACCAGCACCGCCAGCAGCGACGTGACGGCGAACCAGAGGATGGTCCGCACCCCCAGCCGCACGGCCCCCGCCCCTTCCCCCAGCTTGGCGATGGAGCTGGCGATGGTGAACAGCACCAGCGGCGCCACCACCATGCGGATCAGGTTCAGATAGACGTCGCCGATCGGCTGAAGCCAGGTTTCGGCCCGCTCTCGCAGGATCAGCCCGGCGATGATGCCGAGGATGAAGCCGGCGGCGGTCCGCTGCCATAGCGGAATCTTGAAAAAGCGAGCGAGCATGACGGCACTTTCAACAGGGGTGCGCCAATCTGTCCATCGCCATGCCGATCCGCAACCGCAGCAGCGATCATTCAGCCGACAGATTTCCTGTCGGCTGGCTTCAGAATTTCAACGCCCGCCTCACGTAGAAGTCGGAGAGGATGCCGTCGATCGCCTCTTCGACGTCTTCGAAAATTTCGATCAGCACGTCCCCGTCCAGATCTTCGACGGGCGTCGGCGTAAAGCCGAAGGTCGTCAGAATGCAGGGCATGCCGGCGTCCTTGGCGGCATCCGCGTCTGGCGCGGCGTCTCCCACCATGATGGCTCGTTCGGGATCGCCGCCCGCGATCACAACAGCCTCCTTCAGATGGGCGCCCGAGGGCTTGCGCGCGCTGACCCGATCCGGGCCGACGATGGCGGCGAAATGTCGGGTCAGGTCCAGCTTGCCCAACAACAGCTCAGACAGGTCCGAACGCTTGTTGGTGGCCACGACCAGAACTGCGCCCCGCTCGCTGAGCCGCTCCAGCGTCTCGACCACACCCTCGAAGGGCTGCGAGCCGTCGGCGATATGGGCGGCGTAATCGACCAGGAACCGCTCGAACAGTTCGTCCGACTTGGCCCGCTCGACCGGCGCGCCGGCGGCTTCGAAGCCGTGCACCAGCAGCGCCCGCGCGCCCGATCCGATCAGGGTCGAGGCGGACTCCATTGGCACGGGCGGCAGCCCCTCCTCGACCAGCATCCGGTTCAGCGTGCCGATCAGGTCCGGGGCGGAATCGACCAGCGTGCCATCCAGGTCGAAGGCGATAGTCCAGCCTTCCAGGTCGCGATCGCTCATCCACATCTCCCGCTGGCCCGCATGATGGGCTAGATCACAGGACGACTAGACTGCGAGACGATTCATGACCAGCCAGACGCGCGCCCGCGCCGCCATCATTCTCGCCGCCGGCCAGGGCACGCGGATGAAGTCGCCTCTGCCCAAGGTGCTGCACCCCGTCGCCCACCGCGCCATGCTGGACCACGCCATCGATGCGGCGGAAGGCCTGGGGTGCGAACGCATCGTCGTCGTGGTCGGCAATCACTCGCCGGACGTCCGGGCCCATGTGGTCAAACGGCTGGGCGAGGCCGCCATTGCGGTCCAGGACCCGCCGCTGGGCACCGGCCACGCCGTGCGCGCCGCCGAACAGGCGCTGGCCGGCTTCGACGGCGAGGTGGTCGTCACCTATGGCGACGTGCCGTTGCTAAAGGCCGCCGACATCGAGCCCGTCTTCAATGCCGACGGCGTCACCGTCATCGGGTTCGAGGCTCGCGATCCGGGCGCCTACGGCCGTCTGATCGTTGAAGGCGACACCCTGACCGCCATCACCGAGGCCAAGGAGGCGTCGCCAGACGTTCTCGCCATCACCGCCTGCAACTCCGGCGTCATGGCCGCGCCCGCGGCCTTGCTTTTCTCGCTGCTGGCCGAGGTGAAGAACGAAAACGCCAAGGGCGAATACTATCTGACGGATGTCGTCGCTCTGGCGCGGAAGGGCGGCCACCCGACCCGCGCCGTCTTCGCCGCAGAGGACGCGGTGATGGGCGTCAACTCCCAGGCCGAACTGGCTCAGGCCGAGGCCCTGTTCCAGACCGTGCAACGCGACACCTTCCTGGCGGCCGGCGTGACGATGGCGGCGCCCGAAACCGTCCATTTCGCCTGGGACACCCAGATCGGCGGCGGGACCGTCGTCGAACCCTTCGTGGTCTTCGGCCCTGGTGCGGTCATCGAGGGCGGCGCGCGCATTCGCAGCTTCAGCCATATCGAGGGCGCGCGGGTCGCGGTCGGCGCCGAGGTCGGTCCTTACGCGCGCCTGCGTCCCGGCGCGGACCTGGCGACCGGGGTCAAGGTCGGCAACTTCGTCGAGGTCAAGAACGTGAAGATGGCCGAAGGCGCCAAGGCCAATCACCTGGCCTATTTGGGCGACGGGTCGGTCGGCGCCGGCGCCAACGTCGGCGCAGGGACGATCTTCTGCAACTACGACGGCTTCAACAAGGCGCAGACCCAGGTCGGCGCCGGCGCCTTCGTCGGATCGAACTCCAGCCTGGTGGCCCCGGTGGTGATCGGCGACGGCGCCCTGATCGCCTCCGGCTCCGTCATCACCGAGGACGTGCCCGCCGAGGCCATGGCCTTCGGCCGCGCGCGCCAGACTGTCAAACCCGAAGCGGCCGCGGCTTTCCGTGTCGAAGCCAAGGCGAAAAAGGCTGCGAAATCCAAATGAGCGACCTCCAGAAGAAGAACGCCGGCCAGGCCGCCGCCGCCCACGTCGAGGCGGGCATGATCGTCGGCCTTGGCACCGGCTCGACGGCCGCCTGTTTCGTCAAGGCGCTGGCGGCGCGCAACCTGCCCGACCTGCGCTGCGTGCCGACATCGGAGAAGACTGCAGATCTCGCGCGCGAACTCGGGCTGACGTTGTCGACGCTGGAGGACACGCCGCGCATCGACCTGACCGTGGACGGCGCCGACGAGATCGGGCCAGGCCTGGCGCTGATCAAGGGGGGCGGTGCGGCCCTGCTGCGCGAGAAGCTGGTGTGGGAGGCTTCGGCCCGCTGCATCGTCATCGCCGACGCGGCCAAGGTGGTGCCTTTGCTGGGAACCTTCCCCCTGCCGATCGAGGTCGTCGCCTTCGGTCACAAGACGACAGCCAACCGCATCGCCGATGTGCTGATCGACCACGACATCAACCAGCCGGCGCGCGTGCGGCAGGCGGATCGCGGCCTGGTCCGCACAGACGGCGGCAATCTGATCTATGACGCGGGCTGCAAGGCGATCCACGATCCCGTGCGCTTGGCCGACGATCTGAAACTGATCACCGGCGTGGTGGAGCACGGCCTGTTCCTGGATCTCGCTGACCTCGCCATCATCGGCACTGACGAGGGCTTTGAGGAGCGTCTTCCCTAGGACACGCCCCGGCGGCTCAGCACCGCCGGGATCGTGCGCGCCAGGATCGCCAGATAGACGCCGACGG
This sequence comes from Brevundimonas sp. UBA7838, assembly GCF_002500885.1. Taxonomy (NCBI): domain Bacteria; kingdom Pseudomonadati; phylum Pseudomonadota; class Alphaproteobacteria; order Caulobacterales; family Caulobacteraceae; genus Brevundimonas; species Brevundimonas sp. UBA7838. The sequence goes on along the minus strand of NZ_DLTK01000127.1, from coordinate 105,112 downwards.
TGCGGTTTCTGACCAGCCAGACATCCATCGCGACACGGCGCGGATAGGGCACGGCGTTTCGGCCCGAGACCTGCCACAGCCCCGTCAGCCCCGGCCGGACCGCGCAGTAGTCGGCCAGTCGCCGGCCATATCGTGCAGCCTCATCGATCACGATCGGTCGGGGACCGACCAGCGACATCTCGCCCCTCAACACATTGATCAGTTGCGGCAGTTCATCCAGGCTGAACCGTCGCAACAGGCGGCCCAACGACGTGACGCGCGGATCGTGTGTCAGCTTTCGCATGGCCTGCCATTCCGGGTCAGAGGCTGACGGCAAGGCTTGGTCAGCACCCATCCTCATGGAGCGAAACTTGAGACAGTCGAATAGTCGGCCGTCGCGCCCGATCCGCTGCTGGCGAAAGATCGCGGACCCTCCGTCCTGCGCCCTGACGCCCAGGGCAATGAAAACGAAGAGCGGCCAGGTCAGAAGCAGGCCCATCAGGGCGAAGACGAGATCCATGGCGCGGGTCGGGTCGAGACGAACACGGCGCCGAGACGCACCGACGCCGCGTGTCGACGTCACATCGCACCCGGCCAATTCCGATATCGACATTCAGCGCCCCCAAGCGTCACCATGACTTGGGATTGCGCGGTTGGCAATCTTGGCGCGTCGCCAACACAGATTGCTCAGATCAGTCTCCGCCCCACCAACTCAGCGTGAAAGGCGTGGGACGACCGTAGACCGAAACCGTCCCGGTAACGACAGGCGTCTGATCACCAAGATTCCTGCGCGCCGTCGCCAATGCGCCCTGATCAATCCGCGCCGACAACTCCACCGGGCCCAAGCCGGGCGCGGAGCCGCGCATTTGGATCCGATCGTCGGTGACGACATAGGCGTCTGGCAGAATCCTTGCCTCGCCTTGCGGCCCGGTCAGCGACAGGATCAGCGGCGGGGAAGCTTGGGAGCCGGCTTCCCAGGCGGCGAAGGCCTCATCCTGTCCGATGAACAGCGAAGCCACGGCCTGTATCGCTCCCTCACCTGTCGGACGATAGTCGCCCGAGATATCGCCGCTCAGACGATGCTGGAACGTCGGTTCCGGCGTCGAAGTCGGTGTCGCAGCGTCGCGCCGCTCGCATGCCGCCAGGCTCAAAAAGCCGGCGACCGCTACGACCACCCATGAGGACTTCATCGATCAAGCGCCTGGTCCAAAGCGCGGAACCCGGCGATGGCGATTTCGGTCGCGCTGGTGAAGACCGACGGCGTGATCCGGTCGAAGGTGTCGCTCGGTCGATGATAATCGGGATGATAATCGACGCCCATGTACAGGAAGGGGACGCCCGCCTCGTGGAAGGCGCCATGATCGGAGGCGTCGACCCAGTTGTTCTCGCCCGTATCCTGCGGGGTGTCCTTGCCAAAGGCGAAGGACACGCCCCCGTTCGGCGCCACGCCCTCAAGCACGAGGCGCAGATTGGGGTGCTGATAGGTCCCGGTGACCCACAGATGGCCATCCGTTTCCGCCCGCGCCGTCATGTCGAAATTCAGGTTCAGGCTGAGTGACGAGAGGGGCACCGGCGGCGCCTTGACGAACTCGCGAGCGCCCAGCAGCCCCCGCTCCTCTCCGTCCAGCGCAACGATCAACACGCTGTGTTCCGGCGGCTGGGCCTTCAGCCTGGCCGCCAGCTCCAGCATCGTCGCCACGCCCGAGGCGTTGTCGTCCGCGCCGTGGAAGATCTGACCGTCATTGACGCCGACATGGTCGTAGTGGGCCGTCACAACGATATAGCGGTCGGCGACGCGGGTTCCGGGGATCAGGCCGACGATGTTGACGCCGCTGAAGGTCTTCACGCCCTCGCGCGTGCGGCCCGGTGTCTCGAACCGCTGCAAACGCCCGAACGGCGGCGGGTGAACGCCCATGGCCTCCAATCGCGAGACGATGTAGGCGCGCGCGCGCTCGCCGCCTTCTGAGCCCGTGTCGCGGCCCTGCATGTCGTCGGCCGACAGGATGCGCACGTCCTCCAGCAGTTGGCTCGTACCGGTCGCGACGGCGCTCGGCGCAATCGGCGCCGTCGCGGGAACGGCGGCGCAACCGCTGACGATTAGGGCGCCGGCGACGCAAAGGCAGAGGGTCGAACGAGTCATACAGGCTCCGATAGGGACGCGCGAACCTAGCGAAGAGCGGACAGCGCGTCAGCCTACGGTTCTGTCATCATCGGCTTTGCGCGATGCACGGGCGGCGCGTCAGATGATATGACGACGGCCATGGCCAACGCGATTCCTCTCGAAGTCCCCGTCGAAGACCTCACCGCCGAGACGGCCGCCGAGGCCCTGGCCTGGCTGGCCGCCGAAATGGCCCGACACGACGCGCTGTACAACGAGGCGACGCCCGAGATTTCCGACGCCGACTACGACGCCCTGCGTGCGCGCAACCTGGCGATCGAAACCGCCTTCCCCGATTTGGTCCGCTCTGACTCGCCGTCGAACAAGGTCGGCGCCGCCGCCTCAACCCAGTTCGCCGAGGTGCGCCACGGCGTGCCCATGCTGTCGCTAGACAACGCCTTCGACGAGGGCGAGGTGCGCGACTTCGTGGCCCGGATCGCCCGTTTTCTAAAACTGCCGGCCGACGAACCCATCGCCTTCGTCGCCGAGCCCAAGATCGACGGCCTGTCCGCCAACCTTCTTTATGTCGACGGCAAGCTGAAGATCGGCGCCACGCGCGGCGACGGCCGCGCGGGCGAGGACGTCACAGCCAATCTGAACACCATCGCGGATGTGCAGCAGATCCTGGCCGGCGACGACTGGCCCGACCGGATCGAGATCCGGGGCGAGGTCTATGCGCCAAACGACGCCTTTGCCGCCTTCAACGCCGCCGCCGAAGCGGAAGGCCGCCGCACCTACGCCAACCCCCGCAACTTCGCCGCCGGCTCCCTTCGCCAGAAGGACGCCCGGATCACCGCCAAACGTCCGCTGAACTTCTTCGCCTACGCCTGGGGCGAACACTCCAGCGACTTCGCCGAGACCCAGTGGGAGGCCCTGCAAAAGCTCAAGGCCTGGGGCTTCCCCGTCAACGCCCGCTCGCGCCGGGTCGAGGGGGCGGAGGGGCTGATTGCCGTCTATCGCGAACTGGAACGCGACCGCGCGACCCTGGGCTATGACATCGACGGCGTGGTCTACAAGGTGGATCGCATCGACTGGCAACGCCGCCTGGGCTTCGTCGCCCGCAGCCCCCGCTGGGCCATCGCCCACAAATTCCCGGCGCAGCAGGCGACCACTGTGCTTGAGGGGATCGACATCCAGGTCGGCCGCACCGGCTCCCTGACCCCCGTCGCCCGGCTCCACCCCGTCACCGTCGGCGGCGTCGTGGTCCGCAACGCCACCCTGCACAATGAAGACGAGATCGAACGTCTGGATGTCCGCATCGGCGACACGGTCCGCCTGCAGCGCGCCGGCGACGTCATCCCCCAGATCTTGGGCGTGGTCCCGGAGTTACGTCCGGCCGACGCCGTCCCCTATACCTTCCCTGAACACTGCCCCGTCTGCGGCTCGGAAGCCGTGCGCGAGGGCGACGAGGTCAAGCGCCGCTGCACCGGCGGCCTGATCTGCGACGCCCAGATCGTCGAACGGCTGAAGCATTTCGTCGGCCGCCGCGCCTTCGACATAGAGGGATTGGGCGAAAAGCAGTTGGTCGCCTTCCATGCGCGCGGCTGGATCAAGGAGCCGGCCGACATCTTCAGACTGGCGCGCGACGAGGCGCGGCTGAAGGAGCTGGAGCGCGACGACGGTTATGGCGAGACCAGCATCCGCAACCTGGTCGCCGGCATCGACGCCCGCCGCGTCATCTCGCTGGACCGGTTCCTGTTCGGTCTGGGAATCCGCGACATCGGCGAACAGACCTCCATCGTGCTGGCCCGCGCTTTCGAGAGCTGGCCCGCGCTGAAGGCCGCCTGCCTCCAGGCCGCCTCGGGCGTGCCGTCCGAAGCCTGGACCGGACTGTCCGCCGCCCACGCCATATCGCCCCGCGTCCTGACCCTGATGGCCGAGACCGCGCCCCCCGCCGTCGATCCCTGGCCCGAGGCGACGATGGACATGAAGATCAGCCAGGCCTTTCCCGGCATGGCCGCCCCTGCCCGCCGGTCTTTGGCGACGATGGTTCAGGACTGGTCCGGCCTGGTCGAACTGGCCCGAGTCGCGCGCGAGGACGGCCCGTCCGAAATCCTGAACCAGATCGCGGGCGTCACCGGGGTCGGCCCCGTCGCGGCGGAGGCCTTGGCCCACTTCTTCCACGAGCCGCACAATCTAAGGGTCGTGGAGGCTCTGGAAGCCGAACTGACCCAGATCCTCGACGCCGAACGCCCCAAGTCCGACACGGCGGTCGCCGGCAAGACCGTCGTCTTCACCGGCGCCCTGGAGCGCTTCACCCGCGACGAGGCCAAGGCCCGCGCTGAAAGCCTGGGCGCCAAGGTCTCGGGTTCGGTGTCGAAAAAGACCGACTATCTCGTCGCCGGCCCTGGAGCCGGCTCCAAGCTCAGGGACGCCGAAAAACATGGCGTCCAGGTGCTGACCGAGGACGAATGGCTGGCCCTGATCGGCGGCCGAAGTTGACCTAAGGGTCGGTTTTCGTTGGTGATCGCTGGGGTTTTGGCCTTGTTTTCAACCGAAACCGCGATCAACGTCCGCTTCAACGGGCGGCGCGACCGACCCGACGAAAGGGAACGACTATGAAGATCAAGATCATGCTGGCCGCGGCGGCCCTGGCGGGCGCCCTCGCCTCTCCGGCCCTGGCGGGCGACCCGACCGGCCTGTGGCAGACGCCGACGAATGGCGGTCAGGTGCGGATCGCGCGCTGCGGCCAAGCGCTGTGCGGCACGCTGGTGACCTCGGACCACATTCGCCGGGACGCGAATGCGCGCGATGCCAACAATCGCGACGCCTCGCTGCGGAACCGCACCTTGCGCAATCTGCCCATGCTTACGGGCTTCACCGGCGGTCCGACGGAATGGCGCAACGGCTCGGTCTATAACCCGGCCGACGGCGGCACCTATCGCGGCACCATCACCATGACGAACGACAACAGCCTGCGTCTGCGCGGATGCATCGTGGCTCCGCTCTGCAAGACCCAGACCTGGACCCGCATCCAGTAGGCTCAGGGACGCCCCACATATGAAAGGCCCGGCCGGAGCGATCCGACCGGGCCTTTTTCATGTCTGCCTTAGATTAACGGTTCAGCGCCGCCCGCGCCGCCTCGGCGTAGCGGTGCCCTGTCGCTGCGCCCTTCGGGAAGACGGCCTCGATCCGTGCGAGATCCTCAGGCGTCAGCACGACGTCCACGGCCGCCGCATTCTGCTCCAGGGTCGCCATACGGCGCGTGCCCGGGATCGGGATCAGATCCTCGCCCTGCGACAGCACCCAGGCCAGCGCCAATTGAGCGGCGGTTATGCCCTTGTCCGACGCAATGACCTTCACGGCGTCAACCAGATCCAGGTTCTTCTGGAAGTTCTCACCCATGAAGCGCGGATTGGTGCGGCGGAAGTCGTCTGCATCCAGGTCATCAATCGATTTGATGTCGCCCGACAGGAAACCGCGGCCCAGCGGGCTGTAGGGCACGAAACCGATGCCCAGTTCGCGCACGACTGCGAACAGTTCGTCTTCGGGCTCGCGGCTCCACAGCGAATATTCCGTTTGCAGGGCCGTGATCGGATGGGTCGCATGCGCCTTGCGCAGGGTGTCGGGCGCGGCCTCGGACAGACCCAAGTAGCGGACCTTGCCCTCCTTGACCAGTTCCGCCATCGCCCCGACCGTGTCCTCGATCGGCGTGTCCGGATCGACGCGGTGCAGATAGTAGAGATCGACGTGATCGACGCCGAGGCGTCGCAGGCTGCCTTCGATGGCGTGACGAACGTTGGCCGGGCTGCCGTCGGTCATCAGCCTGGTGCGGTCGGCATTGTAGTTGATGCCGAATTTGGTGGCGATGAAGGCCTGGTCGCGCCGGTCCTTCAGCGCCTTGCCGACCAGCACCTCGTTCGTATGAGGGCCGTACATTTCGGCGGTGTCGAACAGGGTGATTCCCAGATCGAGCGCGCGATGGATGACGGAGATGGACTGAGCCTCGTCGGAGCCGCCATAGAAGGCGCTCATGCCCATGCAGCCTAGGCCAATGGCCGAAACCTCGGGGCCGTTCGCACCCAGCTTGCGCGTCTTCATGGGGGCCTTCTCCTGTCGATGTGGGGATCGGCCTAAAAACAGATAGGATGGCCGACGATCAGGAGATGGTCGCGGCGACGGCGGGCTGCAAGCCCGGCCGTGCTTTGCGATGGTACCGCCTCTCAGGCTTGAACTGAGGACCTCCGGTTCCACAAACCGGCGCTCTAACCAACTGAGCTAAGGCGGCCCGCTCATCGCGAGGCGCGTTCTCTACCGGGCCTGCGGCAGGCGATCAAGCGCCTTCCTCATATTTCGTCAGGAGATTTCGCAGGTGACAGCCCAAACAAAAACGCCCCGGAGATTGGTCTCCGAGGCGTCTTGTCTGTTGCCGTGACGATCACCCGAGGGTGAAGGGCACCCGGACGCGGAAGGTCGCGTCTTGAGCGGCGCCATCGACGGTCCGCGGAGACAGTTGTCCACGCTGAACCACCCGAATGGCGGCGCGGCCGAAGCCCATTCCGGCAGGCTCTTCGGACACCACGCGGCAGTTCGCCGGAGATCCGTTGGAGCGCGCCGTGCACTCGACTGTAGCCGAACCGCTGATTTCACGCTCCAGCGCACGCGCCGGGAAGTCATCAGCTGTCGGGCGCGGTTGGCGCGACCACTGAACGTTCGTGATCGTCGACGGACGCGGCGGAGCCGGGGGTGCGGGCGGAGGCGGAGGTCCAGGAATATTGACGGGCGGACCCGTGTACTCAACCCGATCTTCCTTCTTCGTCGGCGTGATGTTGACCGGCGGAGGGGGAACGATGTTCGGGACCGGAGCCGGCACGCGCACCTGAAGCTTCGGCGGCGGAGGCGTATCCGTCGGCGGAGGCGGCGGGGGCGGAGGCGGCGGAGGCGGCGGAACCGGCTCGACCAACTCGACCTCGACGGACTCGTCGACGTAGTTGAACTCCTTCAGCTTGAACTTGGACTGCTGAACAAAGAAGATCAGCAACGCAAACAAGATGCTGACCACCATCAGGCAGACGATCAGCACGGGGTAGGACACCCCCATGAAGCCCTTCTTCTTGGGTACGTCGTAGCGACTGCGATGATATTCGACGTCTGTCATACTATCTCCGCATCCTAACTCGTCGCCTGGTCTTCGCCGACCAGCGCAACGCTATAGAAGCCGTTATCCTGCAGCGCATTCATGACCTGCATAAAGTCGCCGTAACGGGTGTTCTGGTCGCCCCGAATGAAGATCCGCTCATCGGCCGGGTTCCGGGATCCGATCTGTTTTTTCAGATCTTCACCCAGGGCTCCGACGTCGGTCCGGAAATCGCCCACATAGACGTCGCCGTCATTCTGGATCGAAATATAGACCGGCTTGGGCGGGTTCGGGGCCGCCTTGGCGACGGCGATTGGCAACTCAACAGGCACCGACACGGAGGCTAGCGGAGCCGCCACCATGAAGATGATGAGCAGAACCAGCATGATATCAACGAAAGGCGTAACGTTGATATCACTGTTGGCCTGAGGCAGGTTGCCAGCGCCGCCCGATTTAATCTTGGCGGCCATCCGTCTTACGCCCCCTTGTCGAGCTGACGTGAGATGCCGTTCAGCAGCTCAGCGGCGAAGCCGTCGGCGCGCGTGCCGTAAGCAGCGATGCGGGTGTTGAAGTAGTTGTAGAACACAACGGCCGGGATAGCGGCGAACAGACCGATACCGGTGGCTAGCAGAGCCTCAGCGATACCCGGAGCCACGACGGCCAGGTTGGTCGTGTTCGACTGGGCGATACCGATGAAGGAGTTCATGATGCCGTAAACGGTGCCGAACAGACCGACGAACGGACCGATCGAGCCGACCGACGCCAGGAACTGCTGGCCGCCCGACAGGCGCAGGGCCAGACCGGATTGCACGGCGGCGACAGCCGACTGAGCGCGGGCCATGGCCGAGTCGAGGTGATCGCCGGTGACCGACAGACCCGATTGACGCGACAGTTCGATTTCCTCGGTGGCGGCGGCGGCCATGTCGGCCAGCGGGTTGCCGTCGAACTCTTCCTGAGTCGAGACAGCGCGCATGTCAGCGATGGTGCGGGCGCCGCGGAAGTTCTCGAGGAAGTTGTCGGTCTTACGGTTCAGAGCGCCGAACTCGAACAGCTTGATGAGCAGCAGGGTCCACGACAGGATCGAGGCCAGCAGCAGGCCGGCCATCACGACCTTAACGACGACCGTGGCTTCCATGAACATGGAGATCGGGGTGATGTCGCCGTGACCGCCGCCGACGGCGTCGTTCACCGTTGCGGGATCAGCTTCGCCGGCAGCGGGAGCGGCGGCTGCGGGAGCCGCAGTCGAGGCGGCCGGGGTGGGCTCGGCCGGGGCCTGGGCCAGGACCGGCGAGCTCGCCATCAGCGCGGCGGCGCCGGCCATGGCGAGAAGGATATTCGTCTTTTTGCTGTTCAGCATAATTCGCCAGTTCCTGCTTGGTCTGACTCGTGGAACCAAAGGTGCGGCCATAGTCAGCGACCGCCCCCCAACCTGAAATGTTTCCTTCAACGCGCCCGTCCTTTCGAGGATCAGAGCCCGCTGAAATCTTCGGTGGAGATCGAACCGGTCGCCCGCCTCGTCTCCGCTGGTCGAACCTTCGGAGACACGTCTCCGGCGATCCGCATTAACGTCTTCTTGCGAAGGCGCCTCAACCCTTTGACGAACCCTTACCGGAGCGTCAAGGGACAAGAGGGGCTTTTAACCCGTCGAGAGACATGGAGAAAAGTTCCACCAACCGGCGCATTAGAGTGCAGCGGCGCGACATTTTGATGATGATCTGGCGTCAGATGAAGCAAGTTTGTTCAAAACGGCCATCCTGAGCGCGATCATTTCCCGATATGGCGAATTGTAGGGCTGATCGCTGCAAGCCGGCTTAAACCAAGGGCGGCGCAAAGGCCGCAGCGCAGTATCATGCGCCCGAAACAATCGATTTTCACGGTGTAAGAAAAGATGGTGCCTGGAGGCGGGTTCGAACCACCGACACGCGGATTTTCAATCCGCTGCTCTACCAGCTGAGCTATCCAGGCGCCGACGCGGCGTCGCGAGAGGCGGCTCTATAGGGGAGGCTTTTCCGCCTGTCCAGCGCCCAATCCGTCCTTTTCGTCATCATCTTGCGCACCCTCGTCCAGGGCGACCGGAATGGCATAGGCGCCGGTGAACCAGCGCTGAAGATCGACGTCGGAACAGCGGCGTGAGCAGAAGGGCTTGTACTTGGGATCGGCGTCGGCCTTGCGGCAGATAGGACAGGAAGCCACGGCTCAACCCTCTTCTATTCGTCCGCGTCCCGGCGGGATCGCGGCATCGGCCTGGATCACCGCTCGCGGTCCCAGATAGGACGCCAGTGGATCGGCGATCAGGGCTTCTTCGGGCGCGCAACGCGCGGTGATGCGTGGCGATAAGGTATCGGCCAGAAGCTGTCGCCGCAAAGCGCGTACGACAGATATGGCCCGCGTCTGGACCGAGGGGCGTCGGCCAGCGTCGAGCAGAATCTCCTCGATCGGCGTGCGACGCCAGGGAAGCGACATCTGCAACAGGCCGAATCGACTGACGGGTCCGAAGACGGCCTGGTGTTCGTGGCTGAACGCGGCCCGCGCGACCTTGGACTGCGCCTCGGCGTCCTGACCGTCCCCGACCATGTCGATGACGACCAGGCCACCCCAGTTCCGCAGGCCGATCAGCCGCGCCGCCTGCTTCAACCCCTCGCGATTCGCAGCCGCCCTTGCCTGGTTCGGATCACGACCGGGCGTCGCCGCGAAGTCGATGTCCACAGCCACCAGGGCGCGGGTGCGCTCTACGGCGAGATTGATCCCGTGCGAGGCGAAAACGATCGATTGAACCAGAGCCTCCTCCTCCGCCTCGACCACGGCGTCGATGGCGGCGATGCCGGTGACTGATTCCGCGCCGGGCGCGAGGTCGCGCAACTGTTCGGCGATGCTGGGTGCGGGCTGGATCAGGCGAGGCGTCCCCTCCCCCGCCCCCAGACGGCGAACCACCGCCCCTTTCCCGGCACGAGGTTCGGCGGTGACGACGACTTCCAGCCGTTGGCCTTGAGTAATTCGGTCGTTTCTCGGGAAGGGCAGAAAGGCGGCGGCCGGTGCGGCGATATCGACGAAGGCTCCGCGCAAGCCGGGGTTCACCTCGATGACACGCCCCACCGAGCGGGCGCCGAGCCGGGTCTGCGCCGCATCATCCTCGCGGTGGATCAGAAGATGAGTATAGCGGCCGTCGCGCATGATCGCGCCACGCGTCTCACCAGGCGTCTCGTCGAGGAAGACCTCGACTGCGCCGCTCATGAACGCCAGCCGACGCCGTGCAAGAGCTGGACGGCCTCATAGACGGGCAGGCCCATCACGGACGGATGGCTGCCGACAATGCGCTGGATGAAGGCGGCCGCCGGGCCCTGGATGCCATAGCCCCCGGCCTTGCCGCGCCAGTCGCCCGTGGCGACGTAGGCGGCGATCTCATGGTCGGACAAGGGTTTGAAGGTCACGCGGGTTTCGTTGACGCGGGACGATATCTTTCCGTCGCGCCAGACGGCGACGCCGGTGAAGACGCGGTGATTGCGGCCGGACAGCAGTTTCAGAAAACGTGTCGCCTCGGCCTCGTCCGCCGCCTTTTCCAGAAAACGACGCCCGACAGCGACCACCGTGTCGGCGGCGATGACGACCGCGTCGGGACGGCGTTCTGCGACGACCTGGGCTTTCGAGGTAGCGAGCCGTTCGGCCAGGCGCGGCGAAGTCTCGCCCTTCAGAGGCGTTTCGTCGATGTCGGCGGGATCGATATGGTCGGGCGTGATCCCGACCTGCGCCAGCAGTTCGATGCGGCGCGGGCTGGCCGAAGCCAGCACCAGTTCGGGGCGACCCGCAGCCACTTACTTGAAGCGATAGGTGATGCGACCCTTGGTCAGGTCGTAGGGGGTCATTTCGACCAGCACCTTGTCGCCGGCCAGGACGCGGATGCGGTTCTTGCGCATCTTGCCGGCGGTGTGGGCGATGATCTCGTGGTCGTTCTCGAGCGTCACGCGGAAGGTGGCGTTCGGCAGCAGTTCGCTGACGGTGCCGGGAAACTCGAGCAGTTCTTCCTTAGCCATGCGGCCTCTCACGCCCGTTGAATATGCGTTCGACCCCACGCCGGGCGGGCGCGAGGGGCGGAATGGACGGGCCTAATGCCCGAAAACACAGAGATAGTCGAGGTCAGCCGCGACGGTAGAGGGCGCAGAGCAACGTAAACAGGCGCCGCGACGTCTCGTGATCGACCACGATCTTGCCGTCCAACCGCGTCTTCAGCTGCTCGGCCCCTTCGTTGTGAAGGCCGCGCCGGCCCATGTCGACCGATTCGATCTGGCTGGCCGAGGATCCGCGCAGAGCCTCATAGTAGCTGTCGCAGATCATCAGATAGTCTTTGATCACGCCCTTCAGCGGCGTCAGGCTGATGGCGTAGGTGCGCGTGAAGTTCTCGCCGTCGATGTCGAACACCAGACGATTGTCCTGAAGCGACAGCTTCAGCCTGTAGGGTCCGCCCTCGGCGCCGACAGGCTCAAAGCTGTTCTTCTCGACCAGATCAAAGATGGCGACGCGACGCTCGTGCTCGATCTCGGCCGTCGCCGCCGGCAGGGTCGCGGCGTCCAGTTCGACCGAGGCCAGCTTATGATCGGCGCTCATGCCGCAGTCCCTTCGTCCAGTTCGGGCGTGTCCAGATGGGTCGGCGCGATCCGTGCGGGCCAGCGGTCGGAAATGTCCGTGACCACGGCGTCCAGACATTCCACGTCGATTCGCAGATCACCGCCGCCGGCGAACATCAGGATGACGCGCCCGCTCAGGTCCTCGGTCGGAATGAAGTCGAGCGCGAGCAGTTCGAGCGAGGCGTCGGGACTGCGCGACAGCCGACGGCTCTTGACCGCCAGAACGTCGCCGAACTGCATGGCGCACATCACGCGCGTCCCGCCGCACTCCCAGCAGAAGCGGCTGAAGGCGATGGTCAGGGTTCGGGCGGCCTTTTCCCAGACGATGTCGACGGGGCGCAGGATCGCGTCCTGAAGCGCGGCGGAGATGATCTGAAGATCGTCGGCGTCCTCGGCCAGCAGACGCAGCGGTTCGACCGGCGCCTTGGCTTCGGGGATGACGCCGTCGATCTCAGTGCTCATCACCTGTTCCCTTTATGCGGCGGATGTCGGCTCCGCACGCGCCGAGCTTTTCTTCCAAACGCTCGAAACCGCGATCCAGATGATAGACCCGTCCGACCGTCGTTTCGCCCTCCGCGACAAGGCCCGCGATGACCAGGCACATCGAGGCCCGGAGATCCGTCGCCATCACCTGGGCGCCGTGCAGAACCTCGACACCGGTGACGTGCGCCTCTCCGGCATGAACCGAAATGTCGGCGCCCAGTCGCGCCAACTCCGGCACATGCATGAAGCGGTTTTCGAAGATCGTCTCGCGAACCGTGCTGACGCCCTCCGCCGTCGTCATCAGCGCCATGAACTGGGCCTGAAGATCGGTGGCGAAGCCCGGATAGATGGCCGTCTCGACATCCACAGCCTTCAGTCGCTGCTTCGGGTCGCGCTTGATAAGCACGCCGTCGGCGGTCGGCGACACCTCAACGCCCGCCTCGACCATCTTGTCGGTCAGCGAACCAATCAATTCGGCCCGCGCCTTGGTCAGGCGCACCTCGCCGCCGGCCATGGCGGCGGCGACCGCGTAGGAGCCCATCTCGATTCGGTCGGGAATCACCGACCAGGTCGTCCCGTTCAGCGACGAGACGCCGGTGATGGTCAGGACGTCGGTGTCGATTCCCTCGATCCTGGCGCCCATGGCCGTCAGACAGTAGGCCAGATCGCCGATCTCGGGTTCGCGCGCCGCACGACGCAAGACGGTCGTGCCTTCAGCCAGTACGGCGGCCAGAAGCGCGTGTTCGGTGGCGCCGACCGAAACGAAGGGAAACTCGATCTCGGCGCCCTTCAGGCCCTTGGGCGCGCGGGCGGTGACATAGCCCTCGTCCAGTTCGATCTCGGCGCCCAGCGCCGTCAGCGCCTGCAGGTGAAGATCGACCGGACGCGCGCCGATGGTGCAGCCGCCGGGCAGCGAGACCTTGGCCTCGCCGGTGCGCGCCAGCAAAGGCCCCAGCACATTGAACGAGGCCCGCATCTGGCGCACCAGATCGTAGGGGGCAAAGGTCGAGGTCAGATCCTTGGCGTGAAACAGGCTCTCCTGCCCGTCCGCCCCGTCCCGCTCGGTCACTTCGATGCCGAACTGGCGCAGCAACTGACCCAGGAACCGGGTGTCGGCCAGGCGCGGCATATTGGTCAGCAACAAGGGCTGATCCGTCAGGATCGAGGCGGCCATCAGCTTGATGGCGGAGTTCTTGGCGCCGCTGACGGGAATGTCCCCGAAAAGCTGGGCGCCGCCCTGAATGGCGATGCTGTCCATGACGTCCTTAAGCGCGCCCGAGGCCAACGCCTCGGGGGGAAGGTTCTCTAGCAAGCCGGCGGGCGCTTGCCAAAGGGCTGGGTGATCGCGAGCCGATGACTTTCAGTTGCTGTCGCGTGGCGCAGCCGGCGTCCGCGCCGGCGCCTTGCGCCGCCGCAGATTGGCCCGGAGCGCCGAGGCCAGCCGCATGGCCTTTTCCGCCTTGGCCCGCGCTTTCTCGAAATCAGGACCCGATTCGACGATCGGCGTCGCCTGTGCGGCGGCGGAGGGCGTATCGGCGTCATGCGGCGTGCGAGTCATGGCGCGATGATGCCGTGATCACGGGCCATGTCCAAACTTTCTTTCAGATCGTCAAAAAGCCGCTTCCCTCCCCGGAAGGGTTTGGCTATACGGCCGCTTCCTCAGTCGGGGCCGCCGTAGCTCAGTGGTAGAGCGCATCCTTGGTAAGGCTGAGGTCGTGGGTTCGATTCCCCCCGGCGGCACCATCTGAGACTTGAAAAGGCCCGGCTTTCGCCGGGCCTTTTTGATTTTCCAGATCGGACGGAAAAGCCTTCAGTCGTAGCCGTACAACCCGCGGCGATAGGGATCGCGGTCATCCGCATCGCCGTCCTTGCTCCAGCTGAACCCCATCGACATCGACTTGGTCGTGGTGTCGGCCCCATAGCCTCGACCGCGCCAGCCGCCGCCATAGGGCGAGTAAAAGCCCGGCCCGCGCAGACCATAGCCGCCGTAGCCGTATCCCCAAGGCTCGTTGCGGCCTTCGCGGTAGGCGAGGTCCAGGCGACCGTTCTCGCCGACCGGCAAGGAAACGGCCGCGCCATAGCTGCGATAGCCGCCGGTGCCGATTCCGGCCTCGACCATGCCATGCATCTTACGCTCGGCCGGGGCGCCCGGTTCTGCGCTTTCGTCGAAGGTTGCGCCCGGCGTGCGCGAGCTGATCCAGTTCTGGATCTGTTGTTCGGTGGTCATGCCGTGCGGGGCGGCGTCTTGGGCCGTCGGCGCTGTCAGCGACGCCTCAGGCGCTGCCGCCAAGGCCTGAGCCAAGGTGGGCGCGTTTGTCGGCGCCGTGGTCACCACGCCGTCCGGATCACCGTCCGACGCCGCCAGCGCAACACCCGCCAAGAGACTTGCGATCAGCATAGGCCACCTCCGTTCGATATCATCCTAGCACAGCGATTGAGACCAAGGTCAGGCGATGCCGTCGCCGCGGTCGAGGGGGTCCGGCAGAGCCTCGCCCTCGGGTACGAAACTGAGCGCGACCGAGTTGATGCAATAGCGGTTTCCGGTGGGCGGTGGACCGTCTGGGAAGACGTGACCCTGATGGCTGCCGCAGCGGGCGCATTGGGTCTCGATCCGGATCATGCCGTAGCTGGTGTCGCGGATCGCGTGGACGTGCGCTTCATCGACCGGCTGGGTGAAGCTGGGCCAGCCGGTGCCGCTTTCGAACTTGGTTCCGCTCTTGAACAGCGGCAAGCCGCACTCGCGGCAGCAGAAGACGCCGGCCCGCTTCTCGCCCAGCAGAGTGCCGCAGAAGGGCGCCTCAGTGCCATGGGAGAGCAAGACGCGCTTTTCCTCGGGGTTCAGATCGGCTTCGAGCCGGGCGCGTTCTTCGGCGTTCGGCGGGGTCAGGTCATAGCCCGACGGCGAACGGAGGGATTCGGAGGTTTGGGCGAGATCGGTCATGGACTGCAAATAAGAAGGGCGGGCCAAGGGTTCCACCCCTGCCCGCCCCTCGTTCATTCGACCGACCTGTCCTTACTTATTGGAACAGCGTCCCGACCCAGGCGCGCACGGCCGCCTCGTCCGTCGCCGATCCGGTATAGGCAAGGCCTTGCGCCGGGGTGAAGGGCGCATCGTTGCCGCGTTGGCGCGTGGTCCAGGCCTTATGACCATAGGTCAGCTCGGCATAGTTCGACGGCAGGCGCAGAACGGTCGGCTCGATAAAGATCGAGTCCTCAGCGGTTACCGATCCGGCCAGGCGCACGTTCGGCAGGCGCGTCAGCAGGTCCAGCGTATCCAGGCACCCGCTGGTGCAGCCGCTGTCGACCAGGACCACGACCGGACCCGCCACAGGGTTTGCTACGCCCGTGTCAGCCACCGAAGGACGGCCCGGCATGGTGAATGTCGGCTGATTGGCGGCCAGGGCCGAATCGAAGGCGGCGACGATGGCCTGGGTCTGTTCGATCACCGGGCCGGATTCGGCGACGAAGCGCGGGTCGGCCTGCATGCGGGCCAGGGTGTCGGCGAACCACTGACGGTTTGCGGTCGTGGCGCGGTAGGTGATTGAGCCGGCTTCAGGCTGACGGCTGACGGTGAACTCCGGCGTCCAGATGCGGTTGGCCAGGCCATAGCCCTTGCCCGTCGCGTTCAGCGAAGCGCCGTTTGCGCCGCGCAGATCGATGACCAGCCCCTGCGCGCCTCGAATAGCGGGCAGTTGGGCTTCGACAGCGGCGTAGAAGGCGTCCCATCCGGCGTCGTCAGCCAGAGTGTGAACGTTGATCCACGGACGGCCATCGACCGTCTCGACCGACAACGGATTGGCGCCCGGCGTATAGACGGTGGCGCGATAGGCGGCTTCCAGGCTGGCGGCGTCAGCCGGCTGAGGCTGCATCTGGAAGTCACGATCGCGACGCCCGACCTTGAAGGTGCACAGCGAGGGCACGCCGCCGGTGAACGGGTTATTGCGGTTCCACAGCAGATAGGGGGCGGTGCGGACACGTCCGGCTTCCGTCGTGAGGTCGCCTTCCCAGCGGTCCAGCCGCTCTTCGGCCAACTGCGCGGCGGTCTTGTCGCCGCATTTGACCAGGGTCGCGCCGAGCGGCGGCACGTTGCGAACGCCGGGCTTCACATAGGAAACGACATATTCGCCGTTGCGCCACGCCGTGGTCACGCCCGGCCAGCTGGTCGCGAAGAAGGGGCCGAGGCCTTCATAAGTCGGGCGAATCGCGATGTTCGAATCGCGGAAGCCGTTGGCGTAGTAGCGCATCAGATAGGCGTGGCTGTCGCCGCTGTTCACGCGGCCAACCTTGCCTTGCGCATCGGTCAGGCCGGCATCGATCCAGCTGCGAAACGCTTCGCTGGGCGCGCCGGGAATCACGGCGGCGGGGTGGTTGGCGGCCAGGGCGTCATGCGCGGCCTGAAGGTCCTGTTGCGCCAGAGCGCGAAAATCCTGTGCGACAGCGGCGCCGGCGGCGACGGTCAGCGACAGAACGGCGGCCGAAGCGGCGGCGATCATTCGGTTCATGGGGTTTCCTGCGGCCTTTGATTTCAAGCTCGTGGGAAAGGTTAAACCCCATGCGTCCAGCGCTTGCCAACCCCGCCGCGCGGGATTTCGCCCGATTGTCACATGGGCTGCGGCGATGCGGCGCGCATCAAAGCGGCGCCGACGCCTCGACCGCTGCGCCGAAGATCCGATCGAAGCTGCGCCTCAAGGCCTCGTCCGCCTCGTCCATCGTCGCCAGAACGCCGAGATCGACCAGGCTGGTGACGCCGTGTTCCTGAATGCCGCACGGGACGATGCCGCCGAAATGATCAAGATCCGGCTCCACGTTCAGGCTGATGCCGTGGAAGCTGACCCATTTGCGGACCTTGACGCCGATGGCGGCGATCTTGTCTTCACGCGACCAGCCCGCCCCCTTGCGCTCGACCCACACGCCCACGCGGCCCGGCCGGATGTCGGCCTTCACGCCGAACGTATCCAGGGCGCCGATCAGCCACAGCTCAAGCCCGCGCACGAAACACCGGACGTCCTTGCCGCGCCGGTTCAGGTCCAGCATCACATAGGCCACGCGCTGTCCCGGCCCGTGATAGGTGAACTGCCCGCCCCGCCCTGTGCGATGCACCGGAAACCGGCCGGCATCCAGAAGGTCGTCGTCCTTGGCCGAGACGCCGGCGGTGTAGAGCGGCGGATGCTCCAGCAACCAGACCATCTCATTCGCTTCGCCGGCTGCAATGGCCGCGACGCGCGCCTCCATGAAGGCCTCTGCGGCCGCATAGTCGACGTAGCCTTTCGACACGGCCCATTCGACCGGTCGGTCATCGTCGAGACGCAGTTTCTGAAGGGACGGGCTTAACGGCTCAGCAAGCATGACGCTTCAATGTGGTCGCCAGGGCGTTTCTGCAAGAGACGGCCCTCTAGTGAAGAGAGCTTTACGTGACCCAGATTAACGCCGTCGATGTCGAAATCTCCGTGGTTCTGGGTCGCTCGGTGCTGCCGATGTCGCAACTGCTGCGCATGGGTCGCGGCGCGGTGATTCCCCTGGACGCTGCAGAGGGCGACGAGGTCTGGATCCTGGCCAACAACTATCCTGTCGCGCGCGGCGAAATCGAGATCCGAGACGACCGTATCGCCATCACCGTCACCCGCCAGGCGGACGTGTACGACTTCATGGCCGGGTCGGCCTGAGACTTTGATCCGCGACGTCTTTTGCGTCGCTCATTTCGCCCTTTCCTTTTCCAACGGCTTCGTCTATTCGCCGCCGCTCCGATGCGAGCGGTCGTGGCGGAATTGGTAGACGCGCAGCGTTGAGGTCGCTGTGGGGCAACCCGTGGAAGTTCGAGTCTTCTCGACCGCACCATCTGGCTAAACAGGGCGATTCATCGGCTAAGTACGGCTGGACATTCTACCAAGGGAGGCGACCACGTGAGCACCACGGACACCGCCTTTGCTCCAGACGAGACGCTCGATAACGAAGACCACGCCGCCCTGGACGAGGACTATGTCCTCACCCCTCAATTCGTCGAGAAAGTCGTGGACGCCGCCGACGACGGCGACGGGATGCGGCTGCGCTCGCTGCTGGAAGACCTGCACCCGGCCGACGTCGCCGACCTGATGGGCTTTCTGACGGCGGAACACCGCGCCGTCGTGGTCCTGTGGTTGCCGCCCGAGCTTCTGGCCGAAACCCTGCCCGAGTTGGACGACAATATCCGCGAGGAGGTGCTGGAGCGCGTGCCGCACGGCACCCTGGCCGAGGCGCTGCAGGAACTGGATTCCGACGACGCCGCAGCCGTCGTCGAAGACCTGGAGGACGACCAGCGCGAACGCGTTCTGGCCGCCATGCCCGAAGTCGATCGCGCCGCCATCGAAAGCAGCCTGGGCTATGCGGAAGAATCCGCCGGCCGCCTGATGCAGCGCGAGGTGATGGCCGCGCCCCAGTTCTGGAGCGTGGGCGACACTATCGACCACATCCGCAAACAGGGCGACGACCTGCCCGAGCTGTTCTTCGACATCTATGTTGTCGATCCGCTGAACCGCCCGGTCGGCGGCGTGCCGATCAGCGGCCTGCTGCGCGCCGCCCGCACCATCGCCCTGACCGATCTGATGGAGCCGATCAACGAGATCGCCGTCGATCAGGATCAGGAAGAAGTCGCCTACATCTTCGAGAAATACCACCTGATCTCGGCGCCCGTCGTGGACGCGGCCGGTCGGCTGGTCGGCCAGATCACCGTCGATGACATCGTCAACATCATTCAGGAAGAGAACCGCGAGGACATCCTGCGTCTGGCCGGTGTCGCCGACGAGGACCGCGGTTCGTCTGTGCCCGAGATCGTGCGCGGTCGCGTGCCCTGGCTGGCGATCAATCTGGCGACGGCGGCCTTGGGCGCCAGCGTCATCGGCCTGTTCGAGGCCACCATCCAGCAGATCGTCGCTCTTGCCGTCCTGATGCCGATCGTCTCGGCCATCGGCGGCAATGCGGGCACCCAGGCCCTGACCGTGACCGTGCGCGCCCTGGCGACGCGCGAGCTGAACAGTTCGAACGCCCCGCGCACCTTCTGGCGCGAGATGGTGGTGGGCCTGGCCAACGGCCTGATCCTGGCGCCCCTGATCGGCATCGCGGCCGGCTTCTGGTTCCGGGACGAAGACTGGAAGATCGGCCTGGTGATCGGCGCGGCCATGATCCTGAACCTGCTGGTCGCCGCGTCGATCGGCGTCCTGACGCCCCTGACCCTCTCCAAGCTCAAGTTCGACCCGGCCGTGTCCTCGGCCGTGTTCGTCACAGCGACCACGGACTTCTTCGGCTTCCTGATCTTCCTTGGTCTGGCCACACTGGTGCTGCTCTAGACACCACGCGGACGATCCGGCGCGGCCCTTGCTAGGAGCGGTGCGAGCGCCGCGCGCCTGTTTCCAATTGGGTCAACTGTGTCTGACGTCCTCCCCAAACCCAGCAAGGTGTCCCGAGAGGGCGTCCTGCTGATCAAGAGTTTCGAAGGCTTCCGGCCTCGGGCCATGCAACGCAGCGACGGTCGCTGGGTCATCGGCTATGGCCACACCCGGTCGGCTCGCGAGGGCGCGAGAGTGTCCGAGGCCGAGGCCGAACTGCTGATGCAATACGACCTGATCCCGGTCGTGAAGGCTGTGATCGATCATGTCCGCGCGCCGCTGAACCAACATCAGTTCGACGCCCTGGCCAGTTTCGCCTTTTCCATCGGCGCGGACAGGTTCGCCGCCTCCGATGTGGTCGAACAGTTGAACGCGGGGTCTGCGCGTCAGGCGTCCGCCTCCATGAGCGCATGGGCCGATGAAGCCGCCGCAGAGACGCCAACCCGCCGGCGCTCGGCTGAACACGCGCTGTTCAATGCCGCGCCCGGCGCGCCGGTCACCCTGGCGGATCTCCTGGCCGCGCCCCTGCCGTCTCCTTTCGAGACGGATGAGCCGACCCTGCCCGCCGTCGACGGCGCCCTGGATGAAGCCGTCGCCCCCTTCCCGGCTCAGATCGACGTACCGCTGGCTCAAGCGACCACCGCGCCTCAGCCCCACGCCGTCTATGCCGCGACGGCTGTCGGCCCGGTCCCGGACGTCGTGCCGCTGACAGGGCAATCGGAGACCGTGTCCGTCGCTGCGCCGATCATCGCCGCGAACGACATCCACGCGCCGGTCGAGACCCAACAGCCGGAGACGCCGTCGGGCTTCGCGGGTGCGCAGAAAACCAGCGTGGTCCTGACCGCGCCGGGACTGGCCGAAGCCGCGTCCGGCGACAGCGCCGCCGCACCGGCCATCGAGGGTGATGCGGCAGCCAGCGAAGACGTGCTGAGCACGCGCGAGGTCGTGGCCCGCGCTCGGGCCAAGCGGCGTTCGGGCCTGGGGGAAACCTTGACCTTCGTCATCATGGGCGGCCTGGGCGCCCTGTGCCTCGGCGTCGCCATAGCCGCCTTTCGCCGCGCGTCGATATCGAACAGCAGCGACACCGCCACGGTCGCCTGGGTCCTGATCCTGGTCGCCGCCGCCTGCCTGGGGGTGTCGGGCTACAACTGCTATCGGCGCTGGGGACGGGCTGACCGCGTCTGACAGCGCTTGGCGAAAGGCCGTGCGCGATGCTACGCCCTAGCGCATGAGCATTCCCTTCGCGCCCCAATCCATGGAATTCGGCCTTGGCGATAACGCCGACGCCATCCGCGACACCACCGCCCGCTGGGCCGCTGATCGCCTGGCGCCGCTGGCCGCCGAGATCGACGAAAAGAACGAGTTCAAACGCGAGCTCTGGCCCGAGATGGGCGAACTGGGCCTGCACGGAATCACCGTCGAGGAAGAGTTCGGCGGCCTTGGCCTGGGCTATCTCGAACATGTCGTGGCGATGGAGGAAGTGTCGCGCGCCTCGGCCTCGATCGGCCTGAGCTACGGCGCCCACTCCAACCTGTGCGTCAATCAGATCCGGCGCTGGGGCACGGCCGAGCAGAAGCAGAAATATCTGCCCAAGCTGATCAGCGGCGAACATGTCGGCTCGCTGGCCATGTCCGAGGCCGGATCAGGTTCCGACGTCATGTCGATGCGCACCCGCGCTGAAAAGAAGGGCGATCGCTACATCCTGAACGGCACCAAGTTCTGGATCACCAACGCGCCCCACGCCGACACCCTCGTCGTCTATGCCAAGACCGATCCGGACGCTGGATCAAAGGGTTGCACCGCCTTCCTGATCGAAAAGGGCATGAAGGGTTTCAGCGTCAGCAAGAAGCTGGACAAGATGGGCATGCGCGGCTCGGACACCGCCGAACTGGTTTTCGAAGATTGCGAAGTGCCGGAAGACAACATCATGGGTCCGTTGGGCGGCGGCGCCGGCGTGCTGATGAGCGGCCTGGACTATGAGCGCGCCGTTCTGGCCGCTGGCCCGCTCGGCATCATGCAGGCCGCGCTGGACGTGGTCCTGCCCTACGTCCGCGACCGCAAACAGTTCGGAAAGCCGATCGGCTCGTTCCAGCTGATGCAGGGCAAGATCGCCGACATGTATGTCGCCCTGAACAGCGCCCGCGCCTATGTCTATTCGGTCGCCCGTGCCTGCGACGCCGGCCTGACAACGCGCTACGACGCGGCGGGTGCGATCCTGCTGGCGTCCGAAAATGCGGTGAAGGTCACGATGGAGGCCGTTCAGGCCCTGGGCGGCGCCGGCTACACCAAGGAATGGCCGGTCGAACGCCTGGTCCGCGACGCCAAACTTTATGACATCGGCGCCGGCACCAACGAGATCCGCCGCTTCCTGATTGGACGGGAACTGCTGGGCGGCTGACGGCTTGTCTCCGAACAAGGAGACAGACCATGCCCGCAAAATCCGCCGCTCAGCAAAAGGCCGCCGGCGCCGCCCTATCGGCTAAGCGTGGAGACACGCCGAAGTCGAAGCTGAAGGGCGCGTCCAAGTCCATGGTCGAGTCCATGACGGAAAAGCAGCTGGAAGACCTGGCCGAGACCAAGCGCAAGGGCAAACCCGAGCACGTGCAGGACTGAGACACAGTCGATTTATCTGATCGCCTGTCCGTTCTGTAAGTGGCGATCCACGCGCCGACCGCCTAGATGGGCGCAATCTCCAGCCGAGCGCCCCGCCTGATGCCCGCCCAACCGCCTCCGAATGACGACCTGCGGCGGTTTTCCGACGTCCTTGAATACCTCGGCCACGCCCCCGAACCCAAGCTGACCATGGCCGAACTGGTCGCTTCGTTCGGCGAGCGCGGCTTCGGGGCCATGATCCTGATCCTGTCGCTGTTGGCGCTTTTGCCTTGGCCGCCCGGCGGCAAGGCGGTCTTCGCCGTGCCGATCATCCTGATGTCTCTGGAACTGGCCTTCCAAAGACAGAGCGTCTGGCTGCCGCGCTGGATGTTGAAGGCCTCCGTATCCCGCGCCGCCTACACATCCTTGATCGCCACGCCGTTCGCAGCCCCGGCCTGGCTGCGTCGCTGGGTGCTGTCGGCGAAGGTGCGGATCGCCGGGTGCCGTTACATCTTTTCCGACGGCGTGAGGCGCGCCGTTCGCAGACGGCCGAACGGCGTGAGTGTTCTGAAGATGGTCCGCGCCATCGAACGCTTGACCCGTCCACGCCTGCCGCTGCTGACCGGCGATGTCGCCGACACCTTCACCGGCCTAGTCTGCGTCGTGCTGGCCCTGATCATGGCCTTGCCCATTCCGTTTGGAGACGCCCTGCCCGGTATCGCTCTGGTTCTGTTCGCCCTGGGCATGATGCAGCGCGACGGGGTCGCCATCCTGCTCGGCGTCGTCGCCACCGCAGCCAGCGCTCTTTATCTGTTCCTGATCTGGGCGACGGTAGTTGAGGTGGCCCAGCACGTGACCGGCTGGTTCGCCAAACTGCTGCACTGACGGCGACAAAAAGGGCCGCCGGGTTTCCCCGACGACCCTTCATTGCCTGACCGCGAACGGTCCGGCCGCAACTCAGTCTGAAAGGCTCAGACCAGGCCCTCTCCGAGGACCAGGGTCGCGGTCGCCGCTCGCGATTGATGACAATGAGACACTGGATCACCTCCTTTCGACTGTTGAACAGGGAGGCGAAACATAAGACTGCTCAACGCCTTGCGCCAATGGGCTTCGCGCTTTCGTGAACGCGTGCCGGTTTACTGCGTCGGCGACGCCCCGCCGGACAGGCCCTGCATGATCATGCGATTGATATCGATCAGATCCTGAAAGCTCTCTTCGCCCCGCATGATCGCCGAGGAATGGCGATTGATGAACAAGCTCAGTGAAATGATCTGCGCGCGCATCGGAGCGCCCAGGGCGTTGCCTGCATCGCTGCACTCGCCGGCCAGCGTCGACCAGAGGCGCCGGTTCCAGTCCAGCGCGTCGATACGGGTGGCGATGTCGGATTCGTCGACGGTCGAGGCGTGAACCAGAGCGCGCGTGACCTGACCGAACAGACGGTACTCCAGGTCGCGCGGGCTCTCAGCCCTCGCTGTCGCCGCTGTGTAGGCCTGAAGCGACATTCAGCACTCTCTCTTCATACTCGACAATCTTACGCGCCGACATCAGGGCCTTGTAGTATTCGCGCGCCAGCACATGACGCGAAGCCGAGACGCATTCGGCCAGGATGTCCGGGTTCTGCGTCGCGCCCATGAATTCGGTGATCCGCAGAGCGAGTTCGTCGAAGAACTTCGACGCCGAACTCTCGTCCAGATACATCATCATGATCGGGAAATAGATGCGGCGTGCGGGCGTGGTGACGTCCTCGGCCTGCATGATGTCCTTCTCGCGCAGGACGCTGGCGCGGTTTTGGAGGATCAGCACGCCGCGACGATCGCCGTTCTGGACCACCGCGCCATTCAGAACAAACTTCTCGCCGGGTTTCAGCGACAGCTTCAAGGCCATTGAGGACCGTACTCCAGTCGTGGTCGAGCCGGTCGCGCACGACAGCTTCGAGTGAATCAGACCCTACCCCGGCATCAGTTAACCATCCCTTGTGAGATCGATCCGCTGGAACGCGTATCGTCGCCGTTGCGTTGGCTTGTCGAAGAGGAGACGACCATGCCGGACAACGA
This sequence comes from Brevundimonas sp. UBA7838, assembly GCF_002500885.1. Taxonomy (NCBI): domain Bacteria; kingdom Pseudomonadati; phylum Pseudomonadota; class Alphaproteobacteria; order Caulobacterales; family Caulobacteraceae; genus Brevundimonas; species Brevundimonas sp. UBA7838. The sequence continues at coordinate 80,792 of NZ_DLTK01000127.1, read as the reverse complement.
CTATCAGGACGATCAGGAACAGTCTGAGACGTTCGACGAAACCCATCTGGACGACGAGGGCGACGGCGAATTTCTGCTGGATGAAGCCGACCAGGTGCTGGACGTGACCCAGGCGGATGGCGACGCCGACGAAGAGGAGTTCGACGAGGACGCCGAGGTCGATCTCGATGACCCGTTAGCGCTCGACGGCATCGAACGCGAAGCCGACGCCCTATTGGGCGTCGATGGCGAAAACCGCGATCAGATCGATTCCGAAGGCGGGCCGGCGTCAGCGCCGGATGAAATCGAGCTCGTCTATTCCGGCCTGATGGAAAACGAACGCGGCGCACAGGCCAGCGCCGCCCACTGGGAAGCCAAAAGGCTCTCGGACGACGACATTACGGACTTGGGATACGGCCCGGACGGCGATCAAGACGCTCCGGCGCGATAAGGAGACAATGACATGACCGACGATAAAGCCCGTCACGACGCGTCCACCGACGCCCCGCACGCCAAGCGCACGACCTCGCAGGACGGTGTGCCGGACCAGCTCGACAAGATCGAAAAGTCCGAAAGCCGCCAGGAGGCGCTCGTGGATGAGGGTCTGGAAGAAACCTTCCCCGCCAGTGATCCGGTCTCGGCGAAGCGCATCACCTGATCGCTGTTCACGACGCAGGCGATCCGCTAACCCACTTCGTGGAAACACGGAGTGGGTTTTTCTATGAGCCGTTTCGAAGGCACGGACCGTTATATCGCGACGAGCGACCTCAAGGTCGCGGTGAACGCCGCGGTCGCGTTAGAGCGTCCCCTGCTGATCAAGGGCGAGCCCGGCACAGGCAAGACGGTCTTGGCCTATGAGATCGCCAAGGCCTTTGACGCGCCTCTGATCACCTGGCACGTCAAATCCACCACCAAGGCCCACAACGGCCTGTACGAGTATGACGCGGTCAGCCGGTTGCGCGACAGCCAGTTGGGCGAGGAACGCGTCCATGACGTCCGCAACTACCTGAAGAAGGGCAAGTTGTGGGAAGCGTTCACCGCCCCTGCCCGTCCCGTCCTGCTGATCGACGAGATCGACAAGGCCGACATCGAGTTTCCAAACGACCTGCTGCAGGAACTCGACCGGATGGAGTTCTACGTCCAGGAAACGGACGAGACGATCCGCGCCGAAGTGCGCCCCATCGTCATCATCACCTCCAACAATGAAAAAGAGCTGCCCGACGCCTTCCTGCGGCGCTGCTTCTTCCACTTCATTCGCTTTCCCGAAGCCGAGACCCTGTCGGCCATCGTCGATGTGCACTTCCCCGGCATCAAACCGCGCCTGGTGTCCGAGGCGCTGAAGACCTTCTACGAAATCCGCGACACGCCGGGCCTGAAGAAGAAGCCGTCAACCTCGGAGCTTCTCGATTGGCTGAAGCTGCTGCTGGTCGGGGATATCGACGCCGAAACCCTGCGTGAGAAGACGCCAAACAAGCTTATCCCGCCGCTGCATGGCGCGCTGCTGAAGAACGAGCAGGACGTGCATCTGTTCGAACGCCTGGCCTTCCTGAACCGCCGCGAAGGCTCGCGCCCCGGCGGCTGACTCGGTGATTACCGCGATTTCACTGGATCACGCGGCCGCAGTGCGCAGAATGCGGGCCAAGAGAGGTTCGACCATGCGTCATGTCCTGCTTTATCTAGCCCTCAGCGCCAGCCTGGCCGCCTGCGACGGCGACAACTCGGTCCGCATCACCACTACCTCGTCCAGCGACGATCAGGGCGCAGGCGTGTTGAAGGTGATCGACGCTCTGCAATGCCCGGACAATCTTGGCGTGCTGACGCGAAAGGGCCTGGCGGCGGCGGGCGGCGCAAACTGCGTCTATGGCGGCCCCAAGGGCGCCGACGTCGTGCTGCATCTGGTCAAGCTGGACGGTCGCTCCGTCGATGACGTCCTGCGGGACTTCGAAGCGCGCGCCAGCGCCGATCTGCCCCATACGGTCGCGCGCTTGGCCCCGGGCGCAGGCGATGCGCCGCCGCCTCCGCCATCGATCGAGGCAGGCGATACGACTTCCGTCCAGGCGCCTGGGGTTGACATCAAGACGCGCGGCGAAGACGCCTCGGTCCGACTGCCGGGCCTGAAGATCGAGACCCAGGGCGATAACGCCAGCGTCCGCATCGGCGGCATCAACATACAGTCCAAGGACGGACAGAACGTCCGCACCGAAACCTCGACGGTCAGCGTGGACGCCAACGACAACTCCACGCGCGTGCGCACCCGTGCGCCGGGCGCGGCGACGCGCATGACCTATATCCTGGCTGACGATCAGCCCGGCGATGCGGGCTGGCGCCAGGTCGGCTTCGAGGCGCGCGGCCCCAGCGGCGGCCCGATCGTCATCGCCGTGGTCAGGTCCAAGGATCGCCGAAACGACGGCATTTTCGACGACGCCAAGGAACTGGTTACGCTGAACGTCGGACGCTGACGCGGCGATTTCCTTCGCCGTCTGGTCCCTCCCGCTTGATCCCGGCGTGTCTTTGCGTCACCTGACCAGCCGACAAGCGATCAGGACACGCGATTTGGCCGAGCGCCCCAACAAGAAGAACGCCCCCCGCGCCTGGCAGCGCATGCTGTCCGGTCGCCGCCTGGATCTGCTGGACCCGTCGCCGTTCGACATCGAGATCGAGGACATCGCCCACGGCCTAGCGCGCGTCGCGCGCTGGAACGGTCAGACCATCGGCGAGCACGCCTTCTCGGTCGCCCAGCATTCGTGTGTGGTTGAAGAAATCGCCGCCCACATAAAGCCCGGCCTGGATCCGAAATGGCGTCTGGCCGCCCTGCTGCATGACGCTTCGGAATACGTCATCGGCGACATGATCTCGCCGTTCAAAGCGGCGCTCGGAGCCGGTTACAAGGACTTCGAGGCCAAGCTGGAAGCCGCGATCCATCTGCGCTACGGCCTGCCGCCCAAAACGCCGCAGACGATCAAGACCCTGATCAAGAAGGCCGATAAGGCCTGCGCCTTCTTCGAGGCGACGCAGTTGGCCGGTTTCACCGAAAAGGAATCGCTGGGCTTCTTCGGCAGTCCGCCCGAGGGCTACAGCCTGACGATCGAACCCCAACCCGCGCCGGTCGCCCAGGCCCGCTATCTGGAACGCTATCGAGTCCTGGCGGGCGCCGTCGGCCTGATCCCCGCCGACGACGCCTGGCACACGGAATAGCGCAATGACCCAGGGGGCGGAGGACGGCGTTCGCATCGGCCTGTCGGCGGTCGTGATGACCCTGAAAGATCGGCAGGCCGTCGTCCTGACGACCCCGACCGAGGACGGTTCGCGCGCCCTGCCCTTCGGACCGTTCGATCCCGTGCGTGACCGCACCTTCGAACGCGCTTTGCGAGACTTCGTGACGGACCAGACCGGGTTTCGGCTCGGGTTTGTCGAACAGCTCTACACCTTCGGCGACGCGGGCCGCGCCTCGCCCCGCGCGACGCCCGGCCCTGGCCGTCACAGAGAGGTCTCCGTCGGCTATCTGGCCCTGACGCCCGACGCCGCGGAAGGCCAGACCCATGACGCCCGCTGGGACGCCGTGTTCGAGTTCTTTCCCTGGGAAGACCGGCGCGGCGGTCACGATGCGCGAATCACGGAAGGCCTGCACGCCTGGGCAGATGGCGACGAGCATCGCCTGGCCCGCGCCCGCGCCCTGTTCGCCCTGACGGCCGATCACCGCTGGAACGAGGAGCGGGTGCTGGAGCGCTATGAACTGCTCTATGAGGCGCGCCTGGTCGCCGAGGCGTGGCGCGACGCCGATCTGTCACCCACGCAGCCCATGCCGGGCCGCATCATGTCCTCGGATCACCGGCGCATCCTGGCGACTGCGCTCGGCCGTCTGCGCAGCAAGCTGAAATACCGCCCCGTTCTGTTCGATCTGACCCCCGGCGTCTTCACCCTTTCCCAACTCCAGGCGGGCGCCGAGGCCGTGTCGGGCCTTCGCCTGCACAAGCAGAATTTCCGTCGCGGCGTGGAGCGCACTGGGCTGGTCGAACCCACCGGACAACTCTCTTCCACCACGGGCGGTCGACCCGCTGAACTGTTTCGATTCAAGGGCGTGGACGCCCAGACCGGCGCCGCGCCGGGCCTGTCTTTGCCCGCGCAAAGATAGCGTCGGATTTCTTTCACAGACGGGTTGCGAAGCGCTGCGGCTACGACTAGAGAAGCCCCTCGCTCGACCAAGCGATATCGGCGCCGCGGAGAGGTGGCAGAGTGGTCGAATGTACCGCACTCGAAATGCGGCGTGCCTGGAAGGGTACCGTGGGTTCGAATCCCACCCTCTCCGCCACCGGCCTGACGAAGGCCTAGGCCAAGTTCCAACATTATCGAAACGAGGCTTCGGCCTTTGCCGTCGGGTTTCTGCGCCTGCATCTTGGACTCTCAAGCATTGCGCATTGAATGATCATGATACCGGTGTCAGAGTCGCTCTCGTTGGATATCAGATGGGCGACGATCGATGATCACGCGACGTAAGGCGCTACTGAGCAGCATGGCGACCGCGGGTCTGCTTTCGGCGCCCTCCGGCGTTCTTGCGGCAACGGCGCCAAATCGCGTGATGACAACCGCCGGACCGGTCATCGGTCTGCGACAGGAGGGGATCAGCGTCTTCAAGGGCGTGCGATATGGAGCGCCGACGCGGCGGTTCCAACCGCCAGAAAAGCCGACGCCTTGGCGCGACCCGGTTCGTGCAACACGTTACGGCGCGGCCAGTCCGCAGCGCGGCGATGAGCCGAGTCAAAGCGAAGATTGCCTGTTCCTGAACGTCTGGACGCCAGGCACCGACGCGGGTCGGCGACCGGTGATGGTCTATATCCACGGCGGCGCCTATTCGAGCGGTTCGGGATCGGACCCGCTGTATGACGGCACGCGTCTGGCGGCGCGCGGCGATGTCGTGGTGGTGACGCTGAACCACCGGCTGAATGTCTTCGGCTATGCCTATCTGGCGCGACTGGCGCCGGGGTTCGAAGATTCGGGCAACGTCGGCCAGCTGGATCTGGTCCTGGCGCTGCAGTGGGTACGAGACAACATTGCGGCGTTCGGCGGCGATCCGTCGAGGGTGATGCTGTTCGGTCAGTCCGGCGGGGGCGCCAAGATCGCCACCCTGATGGCGACGCCGGCGGCGCAAGGTCTGTTCCATCGCGCCGCGACCATGAGTGGTCAGCAGGTGACGGCGTCCGGGCCAATCAACGCCACGACGCGAGCCACGACATGGCTGAAGGCTCTGGGCCTGACGCCGGATCGGGCGGCCGAAGCGGCGACGATGCCGGTCGAGCGGCTGCTCGAAGCGCAGAGCGCCGAGGACCCGATTCTGGGCTTCGGCGGCCTGTATTTCGGGCCGGTGCTGGATTTCCGCACCCTTCCCCGCCACCCCTTCTATCCCGACGCGGCGCCGCTGGGCCGGTCGATCCCCATGATCATCGGCAACACGCGCGAAGAGACCCTGGGCTTCATGGGCAACGATCCCAAGAATGTCGGGCTGACGTGGGAGACCCTGGCGGCGCGGCTGTCGCCCGGCGTCATGCGTATCGACATCACGCCCGAAGCTGTGATCGCCGGCTATCGCGCCATGCATCCTGAGTGGTCGCCCGACCAGGTGCTGATCGCCGCGACGACAGCGGGGCGGTCCTGGCGCGGCGCGGTGATCGAGGCCGAAGAACGGGCCAAGGCTGGCGCACCCGCCTGGGTCTATCAACTCAACTTCCCTGGAGAGTTGGCCTCGGGTCGCAAGGGCGCCTTCCATACCGCCGACATCCCGCTGGTGTTCGACAATGTCGAGGCGCCCGGCTCGCGGACGCGCGGGCCGGGCGCGCAAATCATGTCGGACCGGATGAGCGACGCCTTCATCGCCCTAGCTCGCGACGGCGATCCCAACCATGCCGGACTGCCGCGCTGGGACCGCTATGAGCTGCCTCGCCGACAGACGATGTTGATGGATATCCAGCCGCGCATGGTCGACGATCCGCGCGGGGACGAGCGGGCCTTCTTCTCGGCCATTCCCTATATCCAGCCGGGAACCTAGAGCGGAAAATCCAGCCGGGCGGCCCAGGCGCGCACCAGATCGGGCCAGACCTGCGCGGGCTTGCCCTGGATCAGACGGACGCCGAAACCGTGGCCGCCTTCCTGGAACAGATGCGCCTCGGTCCGGACAGAGGCGGCTTTGAGCGCGGTCAGCAGTTGCAGGCTGTTCTCCACCGGCACGGACGCGTCGTCCATGGCGTGCAGCAGGAAGACGGGCGACGCATTCCGCCACTCCATCTGCTCCAGAGAATAGGCTGCGATCCGCTCGGCCGACGGCGTCTCGCCCAGCAGGTGCGTCCGCGATCCGGCGTGGACGTACGGGTCCGCCATGGTCGCGACCGGATACATCAGAACGGTCAGATCGAGTCGCAGGGGTGCGCTATCGGCGGCATCGACCGGTTCATAGGTCGCGTCCGTCCGGGCGCTGGCCAGCCCCGCCAGATGGCCGCCAGCCGAGGCGCCCAGCACGGCGATCTTTTGCGGATCGAAGCCAAAGTCGGCGGCGCGGCTGCGGATCAGCCGGATCGCACGCTGGGCGTCCTGCAGGGGTGCGTCGGCTCCGGCCGCCCAGCCGTCAGCCGGCAGGCGATAGCGCAGGACGAAACAGGTCGTGCCGCTGGCGGCGAAGACGCGCGCGACGTCATACCCTTCCTTGTCCAGCACAGCCCAGCGATAGCCGCCGCCGGGGATAAGAAGCATCGCCGAACCGTTCGGCCGCTCGGGGCGAAAGACGGTCAGGATCGGATCGGTCGTATACTGGGCGTAACGGTCGTGGAAGGCGGGATCGGTCGACCGCTCTGGCACGACCGGCGTGACGGTCACGCCCTGCCCGCCCGGGGCGCCGTCGGGCCATAGGCGGATGATCTCGGTTGGGTCGGCCGGACCGGCGCGGCCGCCATCCTCCACTGTCTGCGCCCTCGCCCCGGATGCGCCGACTACGGCCCCCATCGCCAGACCTAAAAGCGTCCTGCGTTCCACATCCATCACAGTTCTCTCTTCCTGAAAAGACGACGGCCGGACGATCGCTCGCCCGGCCGCAATCCTTGATGACGTCGCGGCGCTGAGCCACTCAGTCGTTCGTCAGACCTTGGCCAGTTCGTATTTCGGCGTGATCAGGTGAATGACCAGAAGCGCGATCAGATAGGCCGAGGCCGCCACGATGAAGATGGGCGTATAGGTGCCGATCTTCTCCAGGACGTAGCCGGCGTATTTGGCCATGGCCATGCCGCCGATGGCGCCCAGCATGCCGCCGATGCCGACGACCGACCCCACCGCCGAGCGGGGGAAGACATCGCCCGGCAGCGCATAGAGATTGGCCGAAAAGCCCTGGTGCGCGGCCGTCGCCAGTCCGATGATGCCGACCGCGAGCCAAAGGTTTGACGCCTCGGCCGCGAAGGCCACCGGCACGGCGCACAGGGCGCAGATCAACATGGTGATCTTGCGGGCCTTGTTGATGCTCATGCCCCTGTGCATGAAGCGCGACGACAGCCAGCCCCCGCCAACCGAGCCGATGTCGGACAGGAGATAGATGGCGACCAGCGGCGGGCCGAAGGTCTTCAGATCCAGCCCATAGGTCTTGCCCAGGAAGTCCGGCAGCCAGAACAGGAACATCCACCAGATCGGATCGATCAGGAACTTGCCCAGAGCATAGGCCCAGGTTTCCTTGACCGTCAGCAGTTTGGTCCATTTGACCTTTTCGACAACGTCGGCCGGATCCTGTTCGATATAGGCCAGCTCCGTCGCGGACAGCTTCTTCTGCTCGCGCGGGCGGCGATACACCAGCAGCCAGATCGGCAGCCAGATCAGGCCCAAGGCCCCGGTGATGACAAAGGCCATCTGCCAGCCGAACGCCAGCACGAGGCCCGGAACGATCAGGGGGGTGACGATGGCGCCGATATTGGTGCCGGCGTTGAACAGGCCGGTAGCGAAGGCGCGTTCCTTTTTCGGGAACCACTCCGCCACCGCCTTGATCCCGCCAGGGAAGCCGCCGGCTTCGCCGACGCCCAGCACCATCCGCGCCATCATGAAGTGCGACAGGTCACGCGCCGCACCGTGCATGATGTGACCGATCTGCCAGATACCGAAAGCGATCCCCAGCCCCCAGCGCGCGCCGATCTTGTCCATGATCCGGCCCCACAACAGGTAGGCCACTGCATAGGACGCCTGGAACCAGAAGACGATGTCGGCATAGTCCGTTTCGGACCAACCGAACTCGGCCGACAAGGTCGGCTTGAGGAAGCCGATCATCTGACGATCGACGTAGTTGATGACCATGGCTGCGAACAGCAACCACATGATGATCCAGCGATACTTGCCGGGAGATGGCGCCTTGATCTGGATCGGCGGCGCGACGGAGGCGTCTGACATGGTTATGAAAACCCGTTCCTGAATATTCCTCGACGCGTCCCTACTCTTTTCCGTCCCTGAACGGCGGCGGGGTGGGCGTCCGATGATGTTACTGGGCTTCGGCCCTGACGACCGAACAGTGAAGTTCTGCGATACCCTTGAAGATGCACACGGCCTCGTCGCCCGCGTGGACACGGTGGACGCCGGTGACAGCGCCGGTCGAAACCAGCGTGCCCGCCTTCAATGGACGGCCCCAGCGCGCGCAATGTTCCAGCAGAAACCGCACGGATTCCATCGCGCCGCCTGCGAGGGACTGCGCTCCGCCCGTGCCGACGCTGGCGCCATTGATCACCGTCTCGACCTCGATGCCGTCCAGACGCTCACGCCAGTTCTCGACCTCGGGACCGATCATCAGTCCGCCATTGTTGCCGAAATCAGAGGCGACCACGGCTGATCCCAGATCGTTGATCGTCGAAAGCGGGCTGCCGGCCAATTCGACGCCGATGAAAACCTTGTCCACGACGCCCATTGCTTCTTCGATGGTCCAATTGGTCTTGGCGGGATCGGCGTCGGCGCCGGTCCGAGCAATGAACTCGGCTTCCACCGCTGCAAACCCACCCTCGATTTCGGGCAAGGGAACGACCGTATCGCCGGGCGCAGGCCAGACGTTGCGCGCGAAGATCGCGCCAGCCAGACGATGAATCCCCAGCTTGGGCTGCTGCTCCGACGGGACGCCGCCCACCTTCCAGCCCACGACTTTATCGGGAAACAGACCGATCGCGACGTCCTGAATCGCGTAGGATTCGGCCATGCTCTGGGGAATCACGCCGGGATAGTCTGGCGTGTTGCGCGCCGCCAGACGCGCGGCGACGAACTGTTGTGCGATCGCCGCCGGGTCAGCCGACAGCGCGTCGTCCTGGCTCGCAAGTGAGGGGGTCGAAGTCAAAGGGGTCGCCTCGTGAATAGGCTCCGATAAGAGCGACGAAGGAAACCGGTGTCAATGCGCTTTAGCTGAGCCCCATGGCGTCGGCCGCGAGTCGCGGCTATGCCTTCAAGCTGCACATAGGGAAGGAGCCGAACCTTGGCTCAAGACGATCCGCGATCCGGCAAGCCGGGCAAGCGGGCAACCATCAACGATGTCGCCCGTGAGGCGCAGGTCTCCAAAAAGACCGTCTCGCGAGTCATCAATCAGTCGCCGTTCGTCAAGGAAGACACGCGCGAAAAGGTCAACGCCGTCATCAAGGCTCTGGGTTTCACGCCTGATCCACAGGCGCGCGGCTTGGCTTTCAGGCGTTCGTTCCTGGTCGGTCTGATCTACGACAACCCGAGCCCGACCTATGTCGTGAACATGCAGCAAGGCGTGCTGGATGCGCTGAAGGGGTCCGGCCTGGAACTGGTCGTCCATCCTTGCAATCGCAACTCCCCTACCCTGCTGGAAGACATCAGGGGCTTCGTCGAGCGCCAACGTCTGTACGGCGTCATCATGCCGCCTTCGGTGTCCGAGGATGAACAGGTCATCGACCTGCTGCGCGATCTCGACTGCCCCTATGTCCGCATCGCCTCGGTGGCCTTGGATGAACCTCAGGCGATGGTGGTCACCAATGACTGGATCGGCGCGGCTGAGGCGGCGACGCACCTGGCCGACCTGGGACACAGAAGAATCGGTCTGGTGCGCGGGCCGGACCTGTTCCGCTCGTCGGCCGTGCGGGGCAAGGGATTCCTGGACGCTCTGGCCGAGCGCGGGATCCCGCTGGACCCGGCTTACGATTTCACGGGCGCCTATACGTTCGAATCAGGCGTGGAGGCGGGCCACGCCCTCTTGGCGCTGGAAACGCCGCCGACCGCGATCTTCACCCTCAACGACGACATGGCCATTGGGGTGATGCAGGCGGCGCGAGATCGCGGCCTTGAGCTGCCGCGCGACCTGTCCGTCGTCGGCTTCGATGATTTGCCGATGGCGGCGCGGGTTTGGCCCAACCTGACGTCGGTGCGCTTGCCGATCCGAGACATGGGACGGATGGCGGCCGAAAAGCTGCTAGCGCCGATGCGGGGCGTCGATGCGACCAAGATGAATCAGCCCGAAGTTCGACCGGCTCTGGTGGTGCGCAAGTCGGCAATCCCGGCAGTCTGAGTTGGGTCGGCGCGCGTGATCGCGCGCCGACCTGTCTGCCTCAGGCTGTTTCGAGCGCAGGCTTGGCGGCGAGAACGCCCTTCAGATAATCGCGAATACCTTCGTCGGTGGCATTGGCGAAGAAGTAGTCCTGGAACTTCTCGCCGGCGATGGCAGCCTTCAGCAGGTCCTGATCCATCGTCTTCAGAACCGTCAGCATGTCGTGGCAGGTCACCGCCTTCAGGTCGCTGAGCACGCCGCGATTCGTGCGCATGATCTCGGCCCGTTCCTTGGGATAGCCCAGGCCGCGCTCGCCTTCGAACAGCTTGCGATAGACATCCTGCAGATTCAGTTCCGCAGCCCAGCCGAAGCCCTTGGCATAGGGCATCGAGATGGCGTTGCCGTCGTTGATCTGGCCGAACAGGAAGGCGTCGGTCGGGTCGATCACCAAACCGCAGAAGACGCCTGGCATGCTGTTGCAGGCCAGCATCGAGCCCATGCCGGTTCCGCAGCCGGTGACGACGAAATCGGCCGCGCCGGAGTTCAACAGAATGCCCGTCAGCACGCCGTTCATGACGTAGGTCAGCGAGGCCTTATCGTCGGCCGCGTACATTCCATAGTGGAAAACTTCATGGCCTAGCGGTTCGGCGACAGCGGTTAGAGCGGAATGCACCGTCTCGCTTTTGGCGGCCTGGCTGTTTTCGATGATGAGAGCGATCTTCATGGGGGAATCCTCAAGACGGTGGCGAAGCGATGCCGACATATGTGAGCGGCGTTGGTCTAATCGATTGCATCCTTATATGACACCGGTTACCTAGTCCACAGAAGGACGGGCGCAAGATCCGTCTCGGTGGCTCGCGCTGCGAGTTCCCAGGGAGACCGGCATGTACGACCCCATGTACGACAAAGTCTATCAGGCCACCCATCCCGACATGATGGACGGGGCCTCGAACCAACAGCTGCGCGATCGTTATCTGATTCAGGATCTGTTCGTTTCAGGCAGGATCAGCCTGAACTATTCCCACCACGAGCGCATGGTCATCGGCGGCGCGACCCCGGCTGAGACCGCCCTGAGCCTGCCCACCCAATCGGAGCCACCCTCTTTGGCCGGCGCGCCGTTCCTGCAGGCCCGTGAACTGGGCGTGGTCAATATCGGCGGCGCCGGTTCGATCACGGTGGATGGCGAGACTATCGAACTAGGCTTCCGTGACGGCCTGTATGTGCCGATCGGATCAAGCGACGTCAGCTTCGCCTCGAATAACCCCGCCGAGGCCGCGAAATTCTATCTGGTCGCCACGCCGGCCCACGCCCGCTACGACTTAACCAAGATTTCGATCGAGGAGGCTGTGCCGCTGGAAATGGGGTCGCTGGAGACCTCCAACGAACGGACCATCTATCAGTACATCGTTCCCGCCAAGGTGAGGTCTTGCCAGTTGCTGTTGGGCGTGACGGTGCTCAAGTCGGGCTCGGTGTGGAACACCATGCCGCCGCACATTCACGACCGCCGTTCGGAAGCCTACCTCTATTTCGGCCTGGGCGAAGACGACCGCGTCTTCCACTTCATGGGCGAACCAGACAAGTCACGCCATATCGTCATCGCCGACGGTGAGGCGGTGATCTGCCCGCCGTGGTCGATCCATACTGGCGCAGGCACTTCGAACTACACCTTCATCTGGGGCATGGGCGGCGAGAACCTCGACTACACCGACATGTACAAGCTCGACATTTGCCAGTTGAAGTAATCAGGACAAGAGGAAGAAAAATATGAGCAATCCGTTCGACCTGACCGGCAAGGTCGCCCTGGTCACCGGCGGCAACGTGGGCCTGGGCCAAGGCATCGCCCTCGCTTTGGCCGAAGCCGGCGCCGACATCGTCTCGGTCGCCCTGTCGGAGTCCGACGACACGGTCGCTAAGGTCCAGGCGATGGGCCGTCGCGCCCACGCGATCAGCGCCGACCTGACCTCGATCGAGCCGGTCGAGCGCGTGGTTCACGAAGCTCTGGCCGCCATGGGCCGGATCGATATCCTAGTGAACAACGCCGGCCTGATCCGTCGCGCCGACGCCGTGGACTTCACCGAGGCCGACTGGGACCTGGTGATGAACATCAATCTGAAGACCGTCTTCTTCATGAGCCAGGCGGTCGCTCGTTTGTTCATCAAACAGGGCGACGGCGGCAAGATCATCAACATCGCCTCTATGCTCTCCTTCCAGGGCGGCATCCGCGTGCCGTCCTACACCGCGTCCAAATCGGGCGTCGCCGGCCTGACCAAGCTGATGGCTAATGAATGGGCGCCGCACCGCATCACCGCCAACGCCATCGCCCCCGGCTATTTCGCCACCGCCAACACCCAGGCTCTGCGCGAGGACCCGGTGCGTTCTGCCGAAATCCTGGGCCGCATCCCGGCCGGGCGCTGGGGCGAGCCGTCGGACTTGGGCGGTGCGGCCGTCTTCCTGGCCAGCCGGGCCTCCGACTACGTCCAGGGCGCCATCCTGCCGGTCGACGGCGGCTGGCAGGCGCGCTGATCCGGGGCTAGCGTTGCGATCATGACCCAGGCTGCATCTTCCCGCCGCATTCTCTGCTTCGGCGAGATGCTGCTGCGGTTTTCGCCCAACGCCAACGAGCTGCTGATGCAATCGCCTGCCCTGACCGTGCGTCCGGCCGGCGCCGAGGCCAATGTCGCCGTGTCGCTGGCTCGCTTCGGCGCGCCGACCGGCATGGCGACGGTTCTGGCCGACAATGCGCTGGGCCGCGGCGTGCGTGACGAGGTGCGCAAGCACGGGGTCGACACCTCTCAGGTCGTCTTCAAACCCGGCCGCATGGGTCTGTATTTCCTGACGCCGGGCGCTGTTCGTCGTCCGTCGGAAGTCCTCTATGACCGCGCCGGATCGGCCTTTGTCGAATATGTCGATACGGCCTTCGACTGGGACCAACTTCTGGATGGCGTCGAATGGCTGCACGCCTCGGGCGTGACACCGGCGACCGGGCCGAACGGCTCGGCCGCCGCCGTCGCCATCATCGAGGCCGCCGTCCGCAAGGGCGTCAAGGTCAGCTACGACGGCAACTTCCGCGGCAAGATGTGGGAACAATGGGATGGCGATCCCCCGGCCACGCTGGGCAAGATGCTGGCGGGCGCCACGGTCGCCTTCGCTGACGACCGCGACTTCGCCCTGGTGCTGAAGACGACATTCGTCAGCCCCGACCCGGCTGTGCGTCGTCGTGAAGCCGCCAAGGCCGCCTTCGCTGCCTTCCCTCGCCTGCAACGCATCGCCTGCACCCTGCGCGTTCAGGATAGCGTCGCCGACCAGGCCTTGTCGGCCGTCATGCTGACGCGCAATGGCGACGACGTGATCGAATCCAAAGCCGAGGCCATTCACATGGCTGGTGTAGTAGACCGGGTGGGCGGCGGCGACGCCTTCGCCTCCGGCGTGCTGTTTGGCCTGTGGAGCGGCTGGTCGGATCAGGAGACCCTCGACTTCGGCCTCGCCGCCGCCGGCTTGAAACATTCCGTGCCCGGCGACTTCAACCTGGTCACCGCCGACGAGGTGCGCGCCGCCATGGGCGACGGTGGCTTCGATATCCGCCGCTAAGGCTCCGAACATTGAGATTGGTTGGAGGCCGCATGGAGAAGTCCATGCGGCCTTTTTCAATCGCGCCATAGGGCTAGGAAACCGGTGTCAATCATGCTTCAGTGATGCTTCGAAACGGTCAGAAGAAACCGTGCGAGAGAGGTCACACCAGGAGTTTCCATGTCCGTCACGTCCATGAACCGCCGCGCCTTGCTGGCCGCAGGCGCCGCCGCCACCTTCGTCGCCGCTTCGGGGCCCGTCCTAGCCCAGGCGTCGCCAGAGCGCGCCGCCATTCTGGACACCATGAAGCGCGCCGCTCGGTTCATGAGCGAAGAGGCCGCCGTCGAGGGCGGATACGTTTGGCAATATCTGCCTGACTTTTCGCGCCGTTGGGGCGAGCTTGAGGCCAACCCGACGATGATCTGGGTCCAGCCCCCGGGCACCGCGACCGTGGGCCACCTGTTCCTGGACGCCTATCATGCCACCGGCGACGAATTTTACTATGAAGCGGCCAAGAAGGCTGCAGACGCTCTGATCAAGGGCCAGCACGCTCTGGGCGGTTGGAACTATGTGATCGACACCGCCGGCGAGGAGTCGCTGAAGCAGTGGTACGGCACGGTCGCCGCCAACGCCTGGCGGTTGGAGGAATTCCACCACTACTACGGCAACGCGACGTTCGACGACGCGGGGACAGCCGAGGCGTCGCAACTGTTGCTGCGGATCTACCTTGAGAAAAAGGATCGCAAATATCTGGCGCCGCTGAACAAGGCGATCACCTTCGTGCTGGAAAGCCAGTACGAGAACGGCGGCTGGCCCCAGCGCTATCCGTTCGTCGAGAACGGCGGCCTGCACGGCCATGCCGACTACACGCCCTACATCACCTTCAACGACGACGTGGCCGGCGAGAACCTGGAGTTCCTGATCTACGCCTATCACGGCCTAGCGCGAAACGGCCGGGGCGATGCGAGGATCCTGGACGCCATCAATCGCGGCATGGACATCTTCGTGAAGACCCAGCAGCCGCAGCCGCAACCGGCCTGGGGCCTGCAACACTTTCCCGACACGCTGAAGCCGGCGGGCGCCCGGACGATCGAGCCGCAAGCCTTCGTCACCCACACGACCGGCACTAACATCAAGTCGATGATGGGCTTCTATCGCCTGACGGGCGACCGCAAGTATCTGGCCCGCCTGCCCGAGGCGATGGACTGGCTGGATCAGGTCGCGGCCAAGCCGCCGCTGAAAACGCCGGGCCGCACGCACCCGACCTTCATTCTGGAGGGCGCCAACACGCCGATCTACATCCACCGGCGCGGGTCCAACATCGCCAACGGCCAGTACTACGCCGACGACAACCCCACCAATCTGATCGTCCACTACGGTTCGTTCCGCAATGTGGACACCCCGGCCCTGCGCGCGGAGTACGCGCGTCTGTCGGCCATGCCGGTCGATGAGGCCACGCGCGGGTCGCCGCTGAAGGCGCGCCCCGGCTCGCTAAATCTGCCCAAGTACTTCACGCTTCAGGATGTGGACGTGTGGGACATGTCCAGCGATGCTCGTCGCCCGACCGCGCCTCACGCCGGTCGCGCGGCCGAAGTCATGGCCGGGCTGAATGCGCGCGGCTATTGGCCCACGCCGCTGACCACGACGTCAAACCCGTACAAGGGCCCCTCCCCCACCGCCGTAACAGGCGGCGAATACCAGATGACCCGCGTCGGCGACCTATGGGACACCTCGCCTTACAATACCGACTTCCCGGTGGAGGGCGTCTCCACCTCGGTCTTCATCCGCAACATGGGCGATCTGATCGAGTCGTTGGGGGCTTAGCACTTGCGAAGATGTGCTTTGTCCCCGCTTTCGTGGCGGGAATAACGCACTGATCCTGCGTCAGATCGCCAGCATCTCGCGGGTCATGCCCGCGATCGACTTGGCCCCGGTCAGGGTCATGGCGACGCGTATTTCCTTTTCGAACAGATCCAGCAGGTTTTCGACCCCCGCCTGGCCCTTCGCCGCCAGGGCGTAGATGAAGGCCCGGCCCAGCAGGACAGCGTCGGCGCCCAGGGCGATGGCGCGGACCACGTCCAGACCGTTGCGGATGCCGGAATCCACCAGAATCTTCAGCTCGCCCTGCACCGCGTTGGCGATGGCGGGCAGAGCGCAGGCAGACGACAGCACCCCGTCCAACTGACGCCCGCCGTGGTTCGACACCACGATGCCGTCTGCGCCGAAGCTGACGGCGTCGCGGGCGTCCTGCGGATCCAGGATGCCCTTGATGATCATCGGCCCGTCCCAGAAATCGCGGATCCATTGCAGGTCTTTCCACGAGATCGAGGGATCGAAGTTGTTCGCCAGCCAACCGATGTAGTCAGCGAGCCCCGTCGGCTTGCCCAGATAGGCCGAGACATTGCCCAAATCGTGCGGCGTGCCGCGCACCCCGACGTCCCAGGCCCAGGCCGGATGGGTCATCGCCTGAACAATGCGGCGAATCTCGGCATTGGGCCCACTCATGCCCGAATGGGCGTCGCGATAGCGAGCGCCCGGCGTCGGCATATCGACGGTGAAGACCAGGGTCTTCACCCCCGCCGCCCTGGCGCGCTCCAGCGCATTCTTCATGAAGCCGCGGTCACGCAGCACATAGAGCTGGAACCACATGGGTCGGTCGATGGCCGGCGCGACCTCCTCGATCGGGCAGACAGAGACGGTCGACAGAGTGAAGGGCACGGCGCGCGAGGCCGCCGCCTTGGCCGCCTGCACTTCGCCCCTGCGCGCATACATGCCGGTCAGGCCGACGGGCGCCAAGATGATGGGCAGGCGCAGGGTTTCGTCGAACAGCCGGGTATCCAGGCTGAGGCTAGTCATGTCCTGCAGCACGCGCTGGCGCAGGGCGATGGCCTGCCAGTCCTCGACGTTGCGACGCAGGGTCTGCTCGGCATAGGCGCCGCCGTCGATGTAATGAAACAAGAAGGGCGGCAGCTTGCGCCGCGCGGCTTCCCGATAATCGCTCGGCGACGAAATGATCACGCGCTCATCCTACTGGAAGTTGGCGAAGGCGCCGCCGTCGACCAACAGGGCCGCGCCGGACATATAGGACGCCATGTCCGAGGCCAGGAAGGCGACGACCGAGGCGATGTCCTCCGGCCGGCCCAGACGGCCCAGCGGAATGCGGCCCTCCATAAATTCGCGCTTCTGCGGGTCGGCGAGGTCGTCCTTGTTGATGTCGGTGGCGATGGTGCCGGGCAGGACGGAGTTGCAGCGGATGCCGTGACGGCCCAGGGCGACGGCGCAGGACTGCATCAGGCTGTGCACCCCCGCCTTGGTCGGCGTGTAATGGGTCTGCATCTCACCGCCGACGAGCGCCGAGATCGAGCTGATGGCGACAATAGCGCCGCCGTCTCCCTGCTTGACCATCTGATTGGCCGCCGCCTGCACCATGTAATAGGCGCCGTGAAGATTGACCTCCATCGTCCGGCGCAGGGTCTCGACCGGCATGTCGAGGAAGGCGTGGAACGGACAGATGCCAGCGTTGGAGACGAAGACGTCCACCCGGCCCAGCGCCTGAACGGCGGCATCGACGAAGGCTGCGGCGCTCTCGGGCTGGGCCACATCGCCGTCGACGGCGATGGCCCGGCGGCCCAGCGCCTCGATCTCGGCGACCACCTCGGCGGCGGCCGTCTCGTCTCGGAAGGTATTCAGGGCGACATCCGCCCCCTGGCGTGCAGCTTCGATCGCCGTCGCCCGTCCGATACCCCGCGATGCGCCCGTGATCAGGACGACCTTGTTCTCAAGCAGCATGCGGGCTCCGGCGGCGGTTCGGTTTCAGGATTTGGGCGACCAGCCCAGGTCTGCGCTGATCGCGTCGGCGGCCTCGGTCACGGTCTTGGTCAGTTCGGTCATCCGAGCGTCGGACATATATTGGGCAGCGGAAGACACGCTGAGCGCGGCGACGATCTGGCCGTTCACCGAACGGATCGGCGCGGCGACGCAACGGATCTGGTCTTCGTTCTCTTCCAGGTCGAAGGCGTAGCCCTTCTGGGCGTAGCCATGCATCCGCTCCAGCCAGACGGCGCGGGCGGATGAGTCATAGGTCGCGCCCGGCTCGGCGTAGAAATCGATCCAGTCCGCCTCGGTCTTGTCCAGGATCAGCGCCTTGCCCAGGCCGGTCGAGGCGATGGGGTGCCTCTCGCCAAGACGTGAGCCAATGTTGATGCGACGCCGGCCGGCGACCTTGTCCAGATAGAGCGCATGACGGCCTTCCAGCACGCCCAAGTGGACCGTATCGTCGGTTTGAGCCGACAGTTGTTCCAACCAGGGCCGGGCCACGCGCGGCAAATGCATCTGCTGGCTGGCGGCATGGCCCAGCTCCAGCAGTTTGGGGCCGAGGGAATAGCCTTCGCGCGGGCGGAAGGACAGCAACCGCCGCTCGACCAGGGCCGAGGCCAGACGATGGGTCGTGCTGCGCGTCAGCTCCAGCTTTTCGGACAATTCGGCCAGCGGCAGTGAGCCGTCGATCAGGGCGTCGATAACGTCCAGACCACGCAGCAGGGTCTGGCTGCCGGACGCCTTGGCGCCGACCTCTTCATCCCCATCGACCTGTGCGGTCTTGATTGACGGCGTTTGTCCCATTTTGTAATCCTCATTCTCAGAATGTAGCAAAACGCGCAAGTCGCTCCGTGACACGAGGATGACTGTGACGCTATGCACGGAGGAATGCCAGTGACATCCCGCATTATGGGAGCAAATCACCAAGCCTTGGTGATGACGCGATGAGCCGCCTGCCCCGCATCAAACACGTCCGCGCCTTCGTCGTTAAAAACGATGGCGCCGGCGGCGGCGCCGACTATCACGACCAGGGCGACGGTCACTGGATCGACGACCATATCGCCACGCCGATGGCGAAATACCCCGAGTACCGCCAGAGCCGCCGAAGCTTCGGCATCAATGTGCTGGGCACCCTGGTCGTCGAGATCGAGGCCGAGAACGGCGTGGTCGGCTTCGCGGTCACGACCGGAGGCGAACCCGCCGCCTATATCGTCGAGAAACACCTGGCTCGCTTCCTGGAGGGCCGCGATCCGACCGAGGTCGAAAAGATCTGGGACCAGATGTATTTCTCAACCCAGTACTATGGCCGCAAGGGTCTGGTGGTGAACGCCATCTCCGGCGTCGATCTGGCGCTGTGGGATCTGCTGGGCCGCCTGCGCCAGGAGCCGGTCTTCGCCATGCTGGGCGGCGCCGTGCGTGACGAGCTGACCTTCTACGCCACCGGCGCGCGTCCGGACAAAGCCAAGGAATTGGGCTTCATCGGCGGCAAGATGCCCCTTCACCACGGTCCGGCCGAGGGCGAGGAGGGTTTGCACAAGAACCTGGCCGAGCTGGAGGCCATGCGCAACGCCTGCGGCGACGACTTCTGGCTGATGTTCGACTGCTGGATGGCGTTAGACCTGAACTACGCCACGCGGCTGGCTCAGGAGGCCCACAAGCTGGGTCTGAAGTGGATCGAGGAGGCGCTCAGCCCCGACGACTACTGGGGCTATCAGGCGCTGAAGAAGAATGCTCCCAAGGGGATGCTGGTCACGACCGGCGAGCATGAGGCCACCCGCTGGGGCTTCCGCATGCTCTTGGAGATGGAATGCTGCGACATCATTCAGCCGGACGTGGGCTGGTGCGGCGGCGTGACCGAACTGATCAAGATTTCCGCCATGGCCGACGCCAAGGGCGTGCTGATGATCCCGCACGGATCGTCCGTCTATTCCTACCACTTCGTCGTCACGCGTCATAACAGCCCGTTCGCGGAGTTCCTGATGATGGCCCCCGGCGCCGACGAAGTCGTGCCCATGTTCCATCCCCAGCTGATCGGCGAGCCGGTGCCCGTGAACGGTCGCCTGAAGGTTCCAGAGGCGCCGGGCTTCGGCGTCGAGCTGAACCGCGACATCGCCCTGCATCGCCCCTACGCGCGATAAGACGAAAGACTTCAGAATGAAACTGCTGCGTTACGGCCCCAAGGGCCAGGAAAAGCCAGGCACGCTGGACGCCGAGGGGCGCATTCGCGACCTGTCGGGATACATCGCCGACATCACACCGGACCAACTGTATGGCCCCGCACTTGAGGCGCTGAAGGCCATCGATCCGACCACCCTGCCCTTGGTCGAGGGCCAGCCTCGCTATGGCGTGCCGATCAATGGCGTGCGCAAATTCCTGGCCATCGGCCTGAACTTCGCCGACCACGCAGCCGAATCCAATTTGCCGATCCCCCAAGAGCCGGTGCTGTTCACCAAAGCCATTACCTGTCTGAACGGGCCGAACGATGACGTGGTCATTCCGCGCGGCTCGGAAAAGACCGACTGGGAGGTCGAACTGGGCATCGTCATCGGCAAGCCCGCCTCCTATGTCACCCAGGCCGAGGCGCTGGATCACGTCGCTGGCTATGTGCTGATCAACGATGTGTCCGAGCGCGCCTATCAGACCGAGCGCGGCGGCACCTGGGACAAGGGCAAGGGCTGCGACACTTTCGGCCCCGTCGGCCCCTGGCTGGTCACGATCGACGAGGTCGGCGACGTTCAGGATCTGGACATGTGGCTGGACCTGAACGGCACGCGCATGCAGACCGGCAATACGAGAACCATGATCTTCGGCGTCGCCGAGATCGTGTCGTATCTGTCGGAGTTCATGACGCTGGAGCCCGGCGATCTGATCACCACCGGCACCCCGCCCGGCGTGGGTCTGGGCCAGAAGCCGCCGCTCTACCTCAAGGCTGGCGACACAGTGCGTCTGGGCATCCAGAAGCTGGGGGAACAGGGTCAGACCTTCGTGGAGTGGGCCCGATGAGCGCCTACAAGGACCGTTTTTCGGGCCGCACAGCCGTCGTCACCGGCGGCGCCTCGGGGCTGGGCAAGGCCGCCGCCGCCCGCATCGTCGTCGAGGGCGGCAAGGTCGTGCTGTGGGACCTCAACGCCGAGGCGCTGACGGCCGCCGCTGCTGAGGTCGGGGCCGTCCATGTGATCGCACTGGACGTCGCCGACCCCGACGCCGTCGCTGCTGCGGCCGACGCCTCGGCCCAGGCGCTGGACGGCCGCATCGACATCCTGGTCGCCTCGGCAGGCATCACCGGCGCGACGGTTCCGGTGCAGGAATTCCCGATCGACAGTTGGAAGCGGGTCGTCGACATCAATCTGAACGGCGTCTTCTACTGCTCGCGCGCCATCGTGCCCTTCATGCTGGCCAACGGTTACGGCCGGATCGTCAATGTGGCCTCGGTCGCGGGCAAGGAAGGCAATCCCAATGCCTCAGCCTATTCCGCCTCAAAGGCCGGCGTGATCGGCTTCACCAAGTCGCTGGGGAAGGAACTGGCCGGCAAGGGCGTGGTCGCCAACAGCCTGACCCCCGCCACCTTCGAAAGCCCCATCCTGGAACAACTGCCCCAGAGCCAAGTCGACTACATGCGCTCCAAAATCCCCATGGGACGCCTGGGTGAGGTCGAGGAGAGCGCCTCCATGGTCTGCTTCATGGCCTCCGAAGAATGCAGCTTCACCACCGCCTCGACGTTCGACACGTCGGGCGGCAGAACGACCTATTAGGACGCACGCGTGGCCTCGGACCTTCGCATCGTCGACGGGCACGTCCACCTGTGGGACCTGTCGCGTGCGCGCTATGGCTGGCTTCAGGACGATCCCCTGCCGAACAATCCGGCGGGAGACATGTCGCCCATCGCCAACGCAAACTATCTGCTGGACGACTATCTGGCGGACACGGCGGGCTGGCGCGTGGACAAGATCGTTCACGTCGAGGCCGGCCAGCCTGTGGGCCAGCAGTTGGCCGAGACCGACTGGCTTCAGTCGATCGCTGATGACACCGGTTATCCGCACGCCATCGTCACCGGCGCCGATATGCTGGATCCCGACCTGGACGCCCTGCTGGAAGCACACGCCGCCCGACCGAACGTCCGCGGCGTGCGCCAGATCGTTTGCTGGCACGAGGATCCGTTGAAGACCTATACCGATCGCGATCTGTTGCGTGATCCGAAATGGGTCGAGGGCTTCGCCAAGCTCGCGCACTATGGGCTGTCGTTCGACCTCCAGCTCTATCCGTCGCAGATGGCGACCGCCGCCATCATCGCCGCCCGCCACCCCGACATTCCGATCATCGTCAACCACGCCGGCCTGCCGACCGACCGGGATGCGGCGGGGATGGAGCGGTGGCGCACAGGTCTGCGCCTGCTGGCCGCTCAGCCGCAGGTCTCGATCAAGATCTCGGGTCTCGGCATCACCGATCGCGCCTGGACGCCCGACAGCATCCGTCCCATCGTTGTGGACTGCATCGAGGCCTTCGGGACCGAGCGCGCCATGTTCGCCTCGGACTTCCCCGTCGAAAGCGTCCACGGAACCTTCGAAGCCTTCTATTCCGCGTTTAACGCGATCACGGCCGACTTCTCGATCGACGAACGCGACCGCCTGTTCGCCGCCAACGCCGAGGCGATCTACCGTATCTGACCCATCCGCCGAAGCCGCATCAAGACGGCGAGGCCCGAGGAACACCAGGAGAGTATCCCCATGGTCATCGAGACCGACGCCGCCCACACCCCCGGGGGCTTGGCCAAGCCCGCCGGGTCGCTGAAGGGCCCGCTGGCCTTCGCCATCGCCTGCTTCCTGATCTGGGGCCTGGCCTACGGCCTGCTGGACGTGCTGAACAAGCATTTCCAGGAGACGCTGAGCATCAGCCAGGCTGACAGCGCCTGGCTGCAGATCGCCTATTTTGGAGCCTATCTGCTGCTGTCGATTCCGGCAGGCATGCTGCTGCATGCGCGGGGCTACAAGTTCGGCATCGTGTCGGGCCTGGCGGTCACCGCCGTCGGCGCCCTTTTGTTCATCCCGGCGGCGGGCGCCGGCGCCTTCCTGCCCTTCGTCGGCTCGATGTTCGTTCTTGCCGCCGGTCTGTGCATCCTCGAGACCAGCGCGGACACCTACGTCAACGTCCTGGGCGATCCGGCCAAGGCGTCACAGCGCTTGAACCTGGCCCAGTCGTTCAACGCGCTGGGCGTCTTCTTCGGCCCCCTGATCGGCGGCGCGGTCTTCTTCAGCCCAACGACGACAGAAGCCCTGGGCGGCGCGACCCGCTCGATCCAGATCGTCTACGGCCTGATCGCCGTGGGCGTGGTCCTGTTCGCCCTCGCCGTCTGGCGCGCCCGCCTGCCTGAGACCGGCCTATCGGACCATGGCGGCGCGGTCGCGGGCGACGCCCCTGCCCTGCCCCTGTCCAGACAGCCGCACTTCATCGCCGGCGTGATCACCCAGGCCCTATACATCGGCGCCCAAGTCGGCATCGGCGCCTATTTCATCAATCTGGTGACCCACAACTGGCAGGGCCTGACCTCGCAGCAAGGCGCCTTCATGCTGTCGCTGGCGGCCATCGGCTATCTGGTCGGACGCTTCTTCGCCACCGCCCTGCTGCTGAAGATCAAGCCACGCGTGCTTCTGACGACCTATGGCGTCATCAATGTCGTGCTGACACTGATTGTCGCCGCCGGCATCGACAAGGTCTCGCCCATCGCCCTGCTGGCCGTCTTCTTCTTCATGTCGACCATGTTCGCCACCATCTTCGCCCTGGGCACCACCGGCCTGGGCGCGGGGACCAAGAAGGCCTCGTCTCTCATGGTCATGGCCATCGGCGGCGGCGTGCTGCTGCCCTGGCCCATGGGCAAGATCGCCGACCTGTACGGCGCCAATGTCGCCTTCCTGCTACCCGCCGTCTGCTTCGCCGTCGTCGCCTGGTACGGCTGGAGGGGCGCTGGCCTTGGACTGAAGAAGGACGCCGCCTGATGCGCCTGCGCACCGCCCTCCTCGCCTTCACCCTGCTCGCCGGCCCCACGGCCGCCTGCGCCCAGACGGTGACGCCTACCGCCGCCGTCGCGCCCGCCGCGCCGATAGACCGGCACGCCCTGGTGACGCGCCACAACGTCAGCCTGACCGCCATCGACCGACATGCCCCGATCATGCTGGGTAACGGCGACCTGGGCTTCACCGCCGACATCACCGGGCTCCAGACCTTCCCGGAGCAGTATTCGGAACTGTCGCCCCTGCTGACCATGGCCCAGTGGGCCTGGCACAGCTTTCCCAATCCGAACGGCTATACCGAACAGGATGGCCTGATCGACGTGCCCGTGCCGGGTCGGGGCGAGCAGCCCTATGCCTGGATGAAGTCCTGGGACGTGGCGGAAACCCAACCCGCCTACACCTGGCTGCGGGCCAATCCGCATCGGTTCTCGCTCAGCCGCATCGGCCTGACCTTCGCAGATGGCAAGCCTCTGGACTTCGCCAAGGTCGCCGACACGCGCCAGACGCTGGACCTGTGGTCCGGCGCCCTGACCAGCCGTTTCACCTATGACGGCCAGCCGGTCGAGGTCGTGACCCGCGTCCACCCGACGCTGGACATGGTGATGGTCGAGATCGCCTCGCCCTTGGTCGCCGCCCAGGGTCTGGGCGTCCAAGTCCGCTATCCTGGCGTGAACCCCGCCATCAATCCCGACCCGACGACGTTCGAGGCCTCTGATACGCAAAGCCTGAGCATCGTCGCCTCCGACACGGGCGACGTCCGCATTCGCCGCACCCTGGACGACACCACCTATTATTCCGGCATCACCGCGTCCGGTAAGATCGAACAGAGCGGCGCCGGCGCCTTCCGTGTCGTCTCCTCCGGTCGCGACCGGCTGACCGTCATGGTCCGTTTCGATCAGCAGGAGCCCGTCGAGAAGACACCCGCCTATTCCGCCGGCGTCCAGGCGACCGCCGCACACTGGAACGCCTTCTGGACCCAGGGCGGCGCCGTCGATTTTTCGGGGTCAACCGACCCGCGCGCAGCCGAGCTGGAGCGGCGTGTGGTCCTGTCTCAGTACCTGTCGGCCGTTAACGGCACCGGCGAACTGCCTCCGCAGGAAGAGGGCCTGTTCTCCAACAGCTGGTACGGCAAGTTCCATCTGGAAATGCATCCTTGGCACTCCGGCTGGCAAGCGATGTGGGGTCACGCCGACATGCTGGAGCGCAGTCTGCCCTGGTATGTCGGCAATCTGGACAACGCGCGCGCCGAGGCCGCCCGTCACCACGTCAAGGGCGCCTGGTGGCCCAAGATGGTCGGACCCGAGGGCCGCAACAGCCCCAGCCTCGTCTCGCCCTTCATCATGTGGCAGCAGCCGCATCCGATCCTTTTGGCCGAACTGGTCTGGCGGGCCGAGAAGGATCCGGCCGTGCTGGATCGATACGGCGAGGTGGTGGAAGCCACGGCCGATCTTTTGGCCTCCTGGCCCATCGAACACGACGGCCGGCTGAACCTGGGCACGCCGATGATCCCGGCGCAGGAAAATTATGATCCCCTGACCACGGTGAACCCGACGTTTGAAGTCGAGTATTTCCGCTGGGCCCTCCAAACCGCGCAACAGTGGCGCGAACGCAAGGGTCAGGCCCGCCGCGCCGACTGGGATCAGGCCCTAGCCAAGATCGCGCCGCCGCCGATGAGGGACGGCCTGTATCTGCCTGTCGAGAGCGTGCCGGACTTTTGGGAGACGGCCATGTCCGACGCCTGTCGCCGACACGCAGCGGCGGCTCAGTGCAAGAACCGCGACCACCCCTCCTTCCTGATGGCCTATGGCTTCATTCCCGGCGCGCGGATCGATCCAACCGCCATGCGCCGCACGTTTGAAGCTGTGGAGCAGAACTGGGACGTGCGCCAGACCTGGGGCTGGGACTTCCCGATGATGGCGATGACGGCGGCTCGCCTTGGCGAACCGGAGAAGGCGGTGAACTGGCTGTTCGCCGACCTGAAGAACAATCAGTGGGGCGTCACCGGCATGACGCCTCGCGTTCACCTGGATGAACACGCCGACGAACTGGTGCCCGTCTCGGCCGGCGCCGGCGGCGTGACGATGGCGGTCAATCCAGATGGTCCGGGCTATCGCCGCGCAGCCGAGACCTATTTCCCGTCCAACGGATCCCTGCTTATGGCCGTCGGTCTGATGGCGGCGGGTTGGGACGGGTCCAGCGGCCACGCGCCCGGCTTCCCGAAGGAAGGCTGGACCGTCCGTGTCGAAGGCCTGACCCCCGCGCCGTAATCAAGAAAACCGAGAGGACCGCCCCAATGACGACCTCGAGACGCACCGCCCTGAAGGCTCTGCTCAGCGCCCCCGCGGTCGGCGCCTTCACCACGACGACCGCTCAGGCGCGGACCACGCCGGCCGTCCCGCCAGCGCCGGGACAGACGCCCGTCTGGCCCGCGCCCAACACCGCCCCGCCCTCGACTCAAGAGACGCCGGTCGAGCGGCCGCGCTGGGACGGCCCGGTGCCGACCGAGTGGGTCGATCCGAAGACCGGCCATCGCATCCGCCGCGTCTCGCCCGATGGTGGGGGCGGAAAGCCCTATTTCTACAAGAACATGTTCTTGCCCAAGAAGGTTGGGGCGGCCGACCTGATGGTCATCTCGACGCCTCAGGGCATCTCGACCGTCAATCTGGCGACCTGGGCCGTCGAGGTTCTGGTGCCCGACCATGACGCCGACCTGATGTTCACGGGCCGCAAGGGGCGCAACGTCTATTATTCGGTGACCGCGCCTGGCGAAGGCCAGTTGATGGACCGCGCCAAGACCCTATTCGTCATCGACGTCGACACCAGGCAGCGTCGCGAGATCGGCCGGATACCGAACGGTCAAATCAACTCGGTCAATGCCGATGAGAGCCTGCTCCTGGGCTTTGTGGCCTATGACAGCCAACCGCTCCAGCCGACCGTGCCCGACCCGCGCAACCGCCGCTTCGATCAGGCCGAATACGAAGCTGATGGGCCGGACGGAAAGCCGCTGAACTTCGCCCGCGCCAAGGGCGTGCGGATGCTTCAACGCTGGGCCGCGCGCTATCCGATGGAGATCTTCGTCATCGACCTGACCACGGGCGAGCGACGCGTGATCCACAAGACCAACGAATGGATCGGCCACACCCAGTTCTCGCCCACCGACCCCCAGCAGATCATCTTTTGCCATGAAGGGCCTTGGCACCGCGTGGATCGAATGTGGGCTATCCGCGCCGATGGCACGGGCCTGAGAAAGACCCATCAGCGGACGATGAACTTCGAGATCTTCGGCCACGAATGGTTCAGCCCGGACGGCAAACAGGTGCTCTATGACCTGCAAACCCCGCGCGGTCAGGTTTTCTGGGTTGCCTCGGTCGATCTGGAAACGGGCCGCCGGGTCTATCGTCGGGTCGAACAGAATGACTGGTCGGTCCATTACAACGTCTCGCCGGACGGTAGCTTGTTTGCTGGCGACGGCGGTGACGGCGACATGGTCGCTCATGCGCCCGACGGTAAATGGCTCGTCCTGTTGCGCCCCGAACCGATCGTCGATGAAGATCCGTCCAGCGACAAGGACAACCAGATCTTCGTCGAATATCTGCGCTCCGAGCGGATCGTGGATCTGTCCAACCACGACTACAGGCTTGAGCCGAATCTGACTTTCACACCGGACGCAAAATGGATCGTCTTCGTGTCGAACATGCACGGCGCCAACCACGTCTATGCTGTCGAAGTCGATCGTAGCGCTTAGCAACATCGCCAGCTTCTCGAGCCCTAACGCCTGAGATGTCGAGGATTTATCGACGTTCTCGGCGGAATCTCTCGGTCTTGACATCACCTTGTTGCAAAATGCGGGAAGCTGTTGCAATAAGCGACACGTCGCTAATCCGAATATACGCGACAGCATGCCACAAAATGACACCGGTGCCAGATGGACGCCGGGATGGGGAGAGAACGAATGCGACGGACCAACACCCGGACTCTGTGCGCGGTTGGCGTATCCCTGGCGGCCCTGATGGGTGCGTCGGCGGCTGCGGCTCAGGCCGTTCCTGCCTCAGAACCCGTCACGCAAGACGCCGCCCAGGACGCAACCGTGGTCGATGAAATCGTCGTCACCGGCTTCCGGTCCAGCCTGCAACAGGCGCTGAACATCAAGCGCCGCGAAGCCGGAGCGGTGGACGCCATCCTGGCTGAAGACATGGCCGACTTTCCCGATCAGAACCTGGCCGAAGCGATCCAGCGCCTGCCCGGCGTGACCATCGACCGCGTGAACGGCCAAGGCACCACCATCTCGGTGCGTGGTTTGGGTTCCGATTTCACCCGCACTCGCATCAACGGCCTGGAAGCCCAGGCTGCGTCTGGCGGCAACCGCAACCGCAGCTTCGACTTCTCAATGTTCGCGTCCGAACTGTTCAACAGCATCAAGGTTCGCAAGACGCAATCGGCCGAGATCGAAGAGGGCTCGCTGGGCGCCACGGTCGATCTGCAGACGGGTCGCCCCCTGGACTTCGGCGGCAGCGGCCTGAACTCCGCCCTGTCTGTCCAAGGCTCGTACAATGATCTGTCTGAGAAGACGGTACCGCGGCTCGCGGGTCTGCTCAGCTGGTCGAACGAGGACCGAACTTTCGGCGCTCTGGTGTCAATCGCCTATTCCGAGCGGTCGCCAATCCTGGGCAGCTTCAACACGACGCGTTGGCAAAAGGGCGACCCGTCAAACGTCAACGCCGCTGGCAACCCCTATGGGCGCGGCCAGAACTTCGGCGGCTGCATTCCCTGCACCACGACGGCGCAACGTGACGCCGTTCTGAACGCCTTCTATCCCCGCATCCCGCGCTACACCTTGGGCAATACTCAGGAAGACCGCCTGGGCATGACGGGCGCGCTGCAATGGCGGCCGAGCGACCGCACCGAGGCGGTGCTGGACGTGCTGTGGTCGCGGTTTAATTCGGAACTGGAAAGCCCGAACATCGAAGCCTGGTCGTTCAGTCGCGCCAACGTCAACAGCGTCGTCGTGCGCGATTATGCGATCGACGCCGACAAGAACATCCTGTCCTACGGCGTCTTCGACAACATGCTGGTGCGCGCCGAGAATGGCTTCACTCGCAACGAAAGCAACTTCTACCAAGCCTCTCTGAACGTCCGCCACGATTTCAGCGACCGCCTGCATGGCAATCTGAAGGTCGGCGCCAACCGATCCGAAGCCCGCACGCCGCTCAATGTCGCCTATGCCTTCGAGGCCGCGGGCGTAAACGGCTACACCTTCGACTTCCGTGAGGACGATCGCCGGCCGCGCATCAACTACGGCTTTGACGTCACTTCGGGTCAACGCTTCACCCTGGTCAATGCGACGCGCAGCAACGCCGGCGGCAACTTTGACAACAAGGTCGGCGCCGGCTCATTGGCCTACGACTGGTCCGACTCCCTGACCTTCAAGATCGGCGGCGAGTATCGCACCTATGGGTTCGAGACCTTTGGCCTGACGCGGACCAAAACGTCTCCGACCGGCGCCGATCGACTGACCGGGGTCGACGGCATCGGACGCGTCGTCAGCATCGGGGATGGAGTAAGCGCCGGCGCAGGCTCTGATCTCAGCTTCATCGTTCCCGACATTTCAAAGATTGCTGACTTCCTCAGCTTCTATGACGATCCCCTGGTCCCTAATCGCAGCGAGCGTGAAGTGGACGAAACGGATAAAGGCGTCTTCCTCCAAGCCGACTTCAACACGACTGTCGGAGGTATGGTCCTGCGCGGCAATGCCGGCATCCGCTACGCCCAGACCGAGGTCACGGCCAAAGGCTGGCAAACCATCGCAGTCGGGACGCCGCCGGTCACGACCTATGACTACGTGACAACCGACAACGACTATGACGACGTCTTGCCGTCCTTCAACCTGGCGCTGGAGCCGCGTGACGACGTCGTGATTCGCCTGGGCGCCGCCAAGGTGATGTCCCGTCCGACCCTCGGCGATCTGACCCCGGGCGGCAGCGTCTCACCGACCACCCGCACAGTCTCCTACGGAAATCCGCTTCTCGACCCGTTCCGCGCCACCAACTACGATTTCTCGGTCGAGTGGTATTTCCAGAATGAGGGCCTTCTGGCCGCCGCCGTCTTCTACAAAGACATCGACAGCTTCATCACATCCGAAACAGTCGGCATCCCCTACAACCAGCTGGGCCTGCCCAACGAATTGCTTCAGGGCGCTGCCAGCCCGACTGACATCTTCCAGGTCACGCGCCGCCTGAACGGCGAAGGCGGCGCGCTGAAAGGGATCGAAATCCAGTATCAGCAACCCTTCACCTTCCTGCCCGGTCTTTGGTCCAACTTCGGCTTCACCGGGAACGTCACCTGGGTTGATTCCGAAGTCAGCTACGGCACGGCCGGCAAAAACCGCCTGACGGGCCAGTCGAAGAACACCGCCAACGCGACCCTGTATTATGAGGATGGCCCGTTCCAGGCCCGCGTCTCGATCGCACACCGCAGCCAGTATCTGCTGTCCTTCCCAGGCGCGAACGGCAACTCCGAAGAAGGCGTCAACGACACCACCAATGTCGATGCCTCGATGTCCTACGAGTTCACGCCGAACCTGACCTTCTCGCTTGAAGGCATCAATCTGACGGACGCCTACACCGACCGTTATGTCGATGTGACCAACCGCGTGTCCGACTACCGTCACACCGGCCGAGAGATCGCCGTGGGATTGCGCTGGAAGTATTGAGCTTCCCTCCCTGACGCCTCCAGCGTGACAAACTAAAGGCCCGGAGCGGACAGCTCCGGGCCTTCTTTTTTCCCCAGGAAAAAGGCGGCGATTGAGGTTTTCGGATCCCTCGCCGCCTCTACAAATACGCCCCCACCTGCCAGGGCACGAACTCGTTGTCGCCGATGCCAAGGGCTTCGGATTTGGACAGCTCGCCTGACGCGACATCGAGCATCTTCTGGAAGATGACCTCGCCGATCTCGGCCAGGCTGGTCCCCGTCAGGACGGACGAGGCGTCGATGTCCATGTCCTCGTCCATCCAGTTCGCCAGTTTGGCGTTGGAGGCGACCTTGATCGACGGGGCGGGCTTGGCGCCGAAGACCGAGCCCCGGCCGGTGGTGAAGACGATCAGATTGGCGCCCGAGGCGATCTGGCCCGTGGCCGAGCACGGGTCGTAACCGGGGCTGTCCATGAAGCTGAGGCCCTTGGCCTGAAGCGGTTCGGCGTATCCGATCACGTCGTTCAGCGGGCTCGAACCGGACTTGGCCACCGCACCTAGCGATTTCTCAAGAATGGTCGTCAGGCCGCCCTTCAGATTGCCGGGCGACGGATTGTTGTTCAGCTCCATCTGATGGCGATCCGCATAATCGCGCCACCACGCCAGACGCGCGTTTAGCTTGTCCGCCACATCCTGAGACGCCGCACGCCTAAGCAGCAGATGTTCTGCCCCCCAGATCTCGGGCGTTTCCGACAGCATGGCCGAGCCGCCGTGCGCAACCAGCAGATCGACAGCTGCGCCCAAGGCCGGATTGGCGGTGACGCCGGACCAGCCGTCCGAACCCCCGCATTGCAGACCGACAGTCAGGTGAGATGCGGAAACAGGTTGGCGCTGGACTTGCGCCGCCTCGGCGACCAGGTCGCGAACGATGTCGATCCCGGCCTCGATCGCCCGGGCCGTGCCGCCCGCCTCCTGGATCGTCAGGGTGCGCAGCCGCGGGCCGGATTGAAGGCCTTCGTTAGCCAGCCAAGCGGGAATCTGATTGGCCTCACAGCCCAGACCCACGATCAGGATGGCATGAAAGTTCGGATGCTTCGCATAGCCCGCTAAAGTCCGCTGCAGCAGCGTCACGTCGCTGCTGAGTGACGAGCCGCCGCAACCTCCCTGATGGGTGAATGCGACCACGCCATCGACGCCCGCAGGCAGGCTGGAGTCCGGGAAGGCGTCGGCGATGCGGCGCGCCACGGTGGCCGAACAGTTCACGCTGGTCAGGACGCCGATGTAGTTGCGTGTGCCGACGCGGCCGTCGGGGCGAACGATGCCGTTGAACGTCGCGCCAGACAGCAGCGAGGGCGGACGCAGGTCGGCCCCGACCTCAGCCTCGCGACCGTCTTCCGCCATGGCCAGATTGTGAACATGGACGTGATCGCCGGCGGCGATGGCGGTTTTGGCGCGTCCGATGACCTGGCCATATCGGCGGACCAGACCGCCTTCGTCCACCGCGTGGCGAGCGATCTTATGGCCGGTGGCGATGTCCGCGCGCGCCGGGGCGTTCAGGCCAGCAGGCGTATCACCGATGGCGAGGTCGTCCAGGGCGATGGCGACGTCGTCGGCGGGGTTCAGGATCAGGACGCGAGACATGGACTACTCCGCGACCAGACGCGCGGCCTCGGCGGCGCCGTTCTGGCTGAGCGACAGATAGGCGGACGTGACCGCTGCGGCGAACCGGTCGTCAGCGGCCAGCGCGGGCGGGAAGACGGCGGGCAGGCTCAGCAAGGCCGAAACGCGCGCCTTATCAGTGTCGGCGCCGGCCAGCAGTTCGCAGGTCTTGGCCGCCAGAGGATCGTCGACGACGACCTGCTCGCCCGTTTCGGTTACGCCCGACTGCCACTTCATCCAGGCGGCGATGCCCAAGGCCATGGCCGGAATGTCCTGCCCGGCCGCCAGACGTTCGGCGGCGCCGGCCAGCAGGCGCTGAGGCAGCTTTTGCGAGCCGTCCATGGCGATCTGGCGGGTGCGATGCATCAGGGCCGCATTGGAGAACCGGGCCATCAGCGCCTCGCGATAGGCGGGGATGTCCAGACCCGGCGGCGGGTTCAGCGTCGTTTCGGCCTCGTTCCACAGAGCCTCGACATAGGCGCGGAATGCCGGCGCCGCGACAACCTCGTGGACATGTTCATAGCCCGACAAGGCGCCCAGATAAGCGATCGCAGAGTGGGCGCCGTTCAGAAGGCGCAGCTTGGCGTCCTCCCACGGCTCGACCGCGTCGGTCAGTTGCACCCCGAGAGACGCGAAGTCGGGCCGCTCGCCGGCGAACCAGTCCTCGATCACCCACTGGGTGAAGGGTTCGGCCTTGACCATGCCCCGGTCCTCGACTCCGAGACGCGCGGTCAGGCGGACGATGTCGTCGGAGGTGGTCGCCGGGACAATCCGATCGATCATCGTCTGGGGGAAGGCGCCCTCGGCTTCGATCCAGTCCGCCAGCGACGGATCGATCCGGCGCGCCATGGCGATGACCCCGGCACGGATCCGCTTGCCATTATGCGGAAGGTTGTCGCAACTGATGACGGTGAAGGGCTTCCGCCCCGCCGCCCTTCGCGCCTGCAACGCCGCGACGATGAATCCAGGCGCGGTACGGGGCGCGGCGATCTCAACCAGATCGGCCGAGACATCAGCGTCGCTCAAAAGCAGGTCGCCGGTCGCCGGATCGAGGCGATAGCCCTTCTCGGTCACAGTCAGGGTGACGATATGGACATCGGCGTCAGCCATGGCTTCGACCAAAGCGGCGGGGTCATCCGGCCCGACCATCACGCCGGCGCAGGCGCCGATCACCCGCAGATGCTCGTCCGATCCATCACGCACGACCAGGGTATACAGCCCATCCTGCGGATTCAGCTGATCGCGTACGCCGGGCGACCGAAGCGAAGCGCCCAGCATACCCCAGCGCGGATCGCCCGACCTGATCGCATCGTCGAACACGACCGCCTGGTGGGCGCGGTGGAAGGCGCCGATGCCCAGATGGACGATACCGGTCTTCACCTGGGCGCGGTCGTAGCCGGGGACGGCGACATCGGCGGCCAGCCCCTTAAGAGCGGCTTGGTTCAGTCTGCTCACAGCTTGTACGCCGCCTTGACCAAGCCATAGGTCAGGGCGTGGGCCAGTTCGTGCGCCTCGTCCTCCTCCATCCGGTGCTCGACGACCAGTTTGGCCAGGAAGCCGCAGTCCATGCGCCGCGCCACGTCATGACGGGCGGGAATGGAAAGGAAGGCGCGGGTGTCGTCATTGAAGCCGACCGTATTGTAGAAGCCGGCCGTCTCGGTCACCTGTTCGCGGAAGCGACGCATCCCTTCGGGACTGTCGTGGAACCACCAACTCGGCCCCAGCTTCAACGCCGGATAGTGGCCGGCGAGCGGCGCGAGTTCGCGGCTGTAAGTGGTTTCGTCCAGGGTGAACAGGATCAGAGACAGACGGCTGTCCGAACCGAACCGATCCAGCAGCGGCTTCAGCGCGCGGACGTAGTCGGTCTGGGTCGGGATATCGCAGCCCTTGTCACGGCCGAAACGGTTGAAAACGGTGGCGGAATGGTTGCGGAAACTGCCGGGGTGCAACTGCAAGACCAGACCGTCCTCGACCGACATGGCGGCCATTTCAGTCAGCATCTGGCCGCGGAACAACTCGGCATCGGCGGCGCTAGCAGGGGCGGTCGAGACACGCCGGAACAGGGCCTCGGCTTCGGCCTTGGGCAGATTGGCAGTGAAGGCTGTCGGGTGGCCGTGATCGGTCGAGGTGGCGCCCATTTCGATGAAGAAGGCACGCCGATCGCGTAGGGCCTGCAGGTATCCGTCCCAGCTTAGCGTGTCGCGGCCGGTCTGTTCGGCCAGGATTTTCAGATTGTCGCGGAAGCCTTCATAGTCGGGATCCAGAACCGGATCCGGGCGATAGGCGGTCAGCACCCGTCCCTTCCAGCCCGAGGCCGCAATGGTCCTGTGATGCTCTAGCGTATCGAGCGGACTCTCGGTCGTGGTCAGGACCTCGATATTGTAGCGATCGAACAGGGCGCGCGGCCTGAAGGCGTCGGTCTTCAGGGCCGCATCGATCACGTCGTAATAATGATCCGCCGTCTCGGCCGACAGGCGCACGTCGATGCCGAAGGCCTCAGCATAGACCCAGTCGTGCCACATCCGCGAAGGCGTCCCCCGAAACAGGTGGTAGTTCTCGGCGAAGCGCCGCCAGATCTTGCGCGGATCGGTCTCGACCGGCCCGCCATCGGCGCGCGGCACGCCCAGGTCCTCCATCGCCATGCCCTGCGAGTGCAGCATGCGAAAGACATAGTGGTCGGGCGTGATCAGAAGTTCGGCCGGATTGGCGAAGGGTTCGTTTAAGGCAAACCAGCTCGGGTCCGTATGGCCATGCGGGCTGATGATCGGCAGCCCCTTGATCTCACCATACAGACGACGCGCGATCGCCCGGGTGTCGGCGTCCGCCGGAAACAGGCGGTCCGGGTTCAGTTTGAGCGGATGAACCATAGCGTTCCTCATTGCCTCGTGGCGGAGGCTTGGTTCGCCTCTCGATCTGGTCCAACAAGCCTACAACAAGGGCCGCAAAAAGACACCGGTTACCATCGTCGAACCTCAGCTTGTTTTCGGCGTGAGACGTCGGATTCTCCGCAAGCCTGCGCTGGCGCCTTGCGTCCGGGCGCGAGGCTGGACATAAGGGCCGCTCACCGCCCGTTCGGGCCGGCTTAGCTCAGTTGGTAGAGCGCCAGTTTTGTAAACTGGATGTCGCGGGTTCGATTCCTGCAGCCGGCACCACGCCTTTCGACCATCGGGGACATGGCCGACACAACCAACAAGCTGGGCCACAAGATCGGTGCGCGAGGCGGCAGAACCCGCCAGGCGATCCTCGACGCGACCCAACGCCTGTTGAATGAGCGGCATTACGGGGAAATCCGCGTCGCCGATCTGGCCTCGGCCGCCGGCGTATCGCCTTCCAACTTCTACACCTATTTCAAGACGGTCGAAGAACCTGTTCTGGCGTTGTGCGAGGTCGCCGCGACGGATTTTCAGGGGCTGGCGGCGCATTTCCAGGCCGACTGGCCGGGCGATAAGGCCTTCGTCATCGCGCGCGCCTTCATTCTGGACGTGATGGCCATCTGGCGCAGCCACGGTCAGGTGCTGCGCGTCGAACACATGCTGGCCGACAATGGCGACGCCGCCTTCGTCGAAAGCCGGGTGCGCCGTTTGCGCCGGCTGCACCTGTCGATCGAACGGCGTGTGGCCCAGGCTCACGCCAGCGGTCTGCATCCCAAGGACTATAATCCGCGGCTGGCGTCCTATCAGATCGCCTCCATCGCCGAATCGACGGCGGCCAGTTTCGATCTGCTGCGGCGGGCCGATACGCCCGAAGCCATCCTGGATACGGCGGCCATCATCATCGTGAAGCTGACGACCGGACGTTAGAGCCCCAACGGCCCATACAGCCAGGTCATCCAGATCCCGACGGCCAGGAAGACGCCGAACGGCAGCTTTTCCGATCCGCCGACGCTGCGCC
Organism: Brevundimonas sp. UBA7838; assembly: GCF_002500885.1. Taxonomy (NCBI): domain Bacteria; kingdom Pseudomonadati; phylum Pseudomonadota; class Alphaproteobacteria; order Caulobacterales; family Caulobacteraceae; genus Brevundimonas; species Brevundimonas sp. UBA7838. The sequence continues at coordinate 44,694 of NZ_DLTK01000127.1, read as the reverse complement.
GGACCACCAGAATGCCGAAGACTAGGCTGAGCCCGACCGCGCAGGCCCACAGCAGCACGCTGGGCAGGCCCATCCAGCCGACCCAGGCCCCTGCCCCCGCGAACAGGAAGGGGTCGCCTCCCCCGAGCCCCTGGCGCTTGCGGACGAGTTGGTACAGCCAGCCGACCAGCCAAAGTCCGCCAAAACCCACCACCGCGCCAATCAGATGGGAAAAGCCGAGACCCCAGTCCAGAATCAGGGCGACCGTGACGCCGGTCGAGATCAAGGGTAGGGTCAGACTGTCCGGCAGCCAGAAGTGTTCACCATCGACGATGGCGATCAGCAACAGCTGCCAACCCAGAACGGCCGTGGCGGCGATCATGAATGCCGAGGCGGCGCCTGTTGCGCCCCACACACCGGCCCAGATGCCGACGCCGGCCGACGCTAACTCGATCAGCGGATAACGCGGCGAAATCCGTGTGTGGCATCGCGCGCACCGCCCGCGCAAGGCAAGCCAGCTGAAGACCGGCACAAGCTCCCAAGGGCGTAGTGTCTGATCGCAGCCCCGGCATCGCGAGCGGGCGACGACGATGTCCTCGTCGCGCGGCAGGCGAACGCTGACGGCGGCGATGAAACTGCCGACGATCAGGCCCAGCCCGCCCATGACGGCGGCGGCGAGTACAGGATTCATCAGGACGTCCCGAAGGCGGCGAACCCTTCTGGCTTAGCCGCCTCCGAGCGCCACCGCCACATGATAGGTCACCAGCGACGCCAGATAGGCCAGACCGAACATGTAGCCGATCATGATCCAGGTCCATTTCAGCGAGTTGGTCTCGCGCCGCACGACTCCCAATGTCGCCACGCACTGGGGCGCGAAGATGTACCAGGCCAGGAAGGACAAGGCTGTCGCCAGCGACCAGTGCGACGCCAGGGTCGAGGCCAGAAGGCCCGTCGCATTCTCGGCGTCAGCGATGGCGTAGGTCGTGCCAAGCGCCGCCACTGCAACCTCACGCGCCGCCATGCCGGGGATCAGGGCGATCACCATCTGCCAGTTGAAGCCGATGGGCGCGAAGATCGGCTCCAGAGCGCGGCCGATCATGCCCGCGAACGAATAGTCGATGGCCGGCAGGGTCGCGTTCTCGGGCGGATAGGGGAAGGTCGCCAGCACCCACAAGATGATCACGAGCGGCAGGATGATGCGGCCCGCGCGGTTCAGGAAGATCTTGGCCCGGAGCCACAGATTGAAGCCGACGCTGCGCAGGTCCGGCGTCTTGTAGGCCGGAAGCTCCATCATGAAGGGCTCGACCGCCCCTCGCCAGAACACTTTGCGGATCAGCAGGGAGACGATCAGGGCGCTGACGATGCCGGCGGCGTAGAGGCCGAACATCACAAGGCCCTGCAGATTGGCGAAGCCCCAGACCGTCTCATTCGGAATGAAGGCGGCGATGATCAGCGTATAGACCGGGATGCGCGCTGAGCAGGTCATCAGCGGGGCGACCAGGATGGTGGTCAGGCGGTCGCGTCGCGAATCGATCACCCGCGCCGCCATGACGCCGGGAATGGCGCAGGCGAAACTGGACAGCAGCGGGATGAAGGCCCGGCCGTGCAGCCCCGCCCCGCCCATGATCTTGTCCATCAGGAAGGCCGCGCGGGCCATATAGCCGAAGTCTTCCAGCGCGATGATGAACAGGAACAGGATCAGAATCTGCGGCAGGAACACCAGCACGCTGCCGACGCCGGAAATGATCCCGTCAACGATCAGGCTTTGCAGCAGACCGTCAGGCAGGACGTTGGCGACCAAGCCGCCCAACCAGGCAATGCCAGCCTCAATCCCGTCCATTAAGGGCGCAGCCCAGCTGAACACGGCCTGGAACATCACGAACAGCAGGGCGAACAGGATCAGCAGCCCGCCGACCGGATGCAGCAGCACCGAGTCGATCTTGCCGGTAAGGGTGTCGGGCCGTTCAGGCGGCCGGACGCAGGCCTTCATGATCCGCTCGGCCTCGCGGGCGGCGGCTCGTAGCTCGGCGGCGTCCGGACTGCGCCATTGGCTTTCGGTCGCGGCGGCGACGGCGGCTTGGTCCTCGATGGCGGCGACCAGATCGTCGATGCCGCGCTTGCGCGTGGCTACGGTGGTGATGATCGGCACGCCCAGTTCAGCGCGCAGTCGCTCCAGATCGATGCGCAGACCCTGGCGCTGGGCGATGTCATACATGTTCAGCGCCAGAACCATCGGCCGACCGACGGCCTTCAGCTCCAGAATCAGGCGCAGGACCAAACGCAGATTGGTGGCGTCCGCGACGCAGACCACCACGTCGGGCGGCGTCTCGCCAACCAATCGCCCCAGAACGGCGTCGCGCGTGACCTCCTCATCCGGGCTACGCGCGCGCAGGGAATAGGTGCCGGGCAGGTCCAGCACCGACATCGTGCGACCCGAGGCGGCGCGGATCAGGCCTTCCTTACGTTCGACCGTCACGCCCGCGTAGTTGGCGACCTTCTGATGAGCGCCGGTCAGGGCGTTGAACAGAGCGGTCTTGCCGCTGTTGGGATTGCCGACCAGCGCGACACGAGCCGTCTTCAGCGCAATGTCCATCAGGCGGCGCCCAGCCGGATCGACAGGCTTTCCGCCTCGTGACGACGCAGGGCCACGCGCATGTCGTCCACCTTCATGGCGATGGGGTCGCGTCCGAACAGACCCTCGTGCAGCAGTTCGATCTGCGCGCCTTCGACAAAGCCCAGTTCCAGCAGACGGCGTTCCAGTTCGACCGCCTCGCCCTGATGGTGACAATGGGCGCCCACCTGAACGATGACGCCGCGATCGCCGCGTCGGGCCTGGCTCAACTTGATGGTGTTGGTCAATTCTACGCTCGCACGGGCGAGGCCGCTCCCCCACGGCTCCGCGTTTCTTTGACACTGATTATCAGGTGCGAGGGGGCTACGTCCAGCAGGACAGCTTGACCAATTGCCGCGCCGGTGCGTTGCGCTATCACAAGGCAAACAGGAAGCCGCCATGACACGCCACGCCCTCGTCGCCCCACTTCTTCTGGCCCCGCTTTTGACCCTGGCCGCCTGTGGCCAGGGAGAGCCGTCCGCAACCACGCCTGCCGCGCCAGTTCACGTGCTGACGGATGCGGAGAAGGCGACACTGCTGGCCTCCCTGCCCGCCCCCTACAATGCGGGCGATCTCGAGAACGGGCGTCGGGCGTTTGCGCGTTGTCGCGCCTGCCACACCATCGGCGAAGGCGGCCCGGACATGGCGGGTCCGAATTTGTATGGCGTGTTCGGCCGCAAGGCGGGCGATCGTCCGCGCTACAACTATTCCAACGCCATGCGCACGGCGACCTTCACCTGGGACGCCGAGAAGCTGGATCACTGGTTGGAAAACCCGCGCACCTTCCTGCCCGGCAACAAGATGACCTTCCCGGGCCTGCCCGACGCCACGGATCGCCGCGACGTGATCGCCTTCCTGAAGGTGGAGACGGGCTACAAGCCAGAGCCGGCGCCCGCCTCCTGATCCGTCAGGCCTCGGGCAGTTCCTTGGGGCCGCCTTCGCGCAGTTCCTGGGCTTCCCACTCCTCGATCTTGCGGGCGGTCCATTCCGGCGACTTGGTGAAGCGAGCCAGAACGCCATAGATCACCGGGACCACGAACAGGGTCAGGACGGTGGCGAAGATGGCGCCGGTGAAGATCACCACGCCGATCGTCTGACGGCTGCCGGCGCCTGCGCCTTGCCACAGCACTAGCGGTAGTGCGCCGAAGGCGGTTGCGATCGAGGTCATGATGATCGGACGCAGACGCAAGGACGACGACTCGATGATCGCCTCACGGATCGAGCGGCCCTGGTCGCGCAGCTGATTGGCGAACTCGACGATCAGAATGCCGTTCTTGGCCGCCACCCCGATCAGGATGATCAGTCCGATCTGGCTGTAAATGTTCAGGCTGGAGCCCGCCATCAGCAAGCCGAAAAGCCCGCCCGCCGCCGCCAGCGGCACCGTCAGCATGATGACCGCAGGCGTGATCCAGCTTTCGAACTGTGCCGCCAGAACCAGGAAGACGAGCAACAACGCCAGGCCGAAGGCCGCGAACACGGCCCCGCCCGCCTCCTGTTGGTCGCGCGCCGCCCCGCCCCACTGGGTGACGACGGCGCCTTGCGGCTGCTTGGCCGCCTCGGCGTTCAGGAACTGGATCGCGTCGTCGATCGTGGTGCCGGGATTGAGGTCGGCCTGCAGGGAGATCGCGCGCTGTCGGTCCAGTCGGCGACGGTCCGGCGTGTCGCCGCTGGTCTTGGTCGTGACCACGGCCGACAGCGGCACCAGTTGGCCGCCCCCGGTCGCGACGTACAGGGCTTCTAGGTCGGCGACCTCACGACGATTGTCGCGCTCAGTCTGCAGGATGACATCGTATTCCTGACCGCCCTTGATGTATGTCGTGGCGCGGCGAGAGCCGAACATGGTCTCCAGCGTGCGGCCGATCGACTGGGACGAAACGCCCAGCGCGGCAGCTTTCTGCGGATCGACATCGACCAGCAGACGCGGGGAGTTCGGCTCATAGTTCAAGCGTGGACGCGAGAAGCCGGGGTTGGCCTGGGCGGCGGCCAGCATGGGCTGAAGCCAGGCGTAGATCTGCTGATAGTCGCTGCCGGTCGCGATCAGCTCGATGGAGTTGGAGTTGCCGCCGCCCCGCTGGAAGGCGCCGGGGGTCGAGGCGTTGACCTGGGCGCCCGTCTGGCCTCGCAGCTTGCCGTTCAGTTCCTGAGCGATCTCGGCCGCCGAGCGGTCGCGCTTGGACCAGTCGGCGAGCGTGAGGACGGCGTTGCCGGAGTTGAAGCTGCCGCCGCCGAAGCCGGGCGCGGACACCAGATAGCTGTCGGCCTCGCCGCTCGTCTTGTATTCAGCCAGCAGAGGCTCCAGCCCCAGCATGATCTTGCGGGTATAGTCGAAGCCCGCGCCCTCGGGGCCGGCGACGCGCACCGTGACCCGGCCGCGATCCTCGTCCGGCACCAGTTCGTTGGGCAGAGTCAGGAAGATGCCGCCCGCCCCCGCTGCGACCAGCAGGATCAGGGCGCCGACGCCGATCACCGCGATGCGACGGCCCAACAGCATGTCCAGCGACCGGCCATAGGACGACTTCAGCCTGTCCATACCCCAGTCGACCTTGCGCGCCACCCAGCCGCCGCCATGGGCGGGTCGCAGGATCTTGGAGGCCAGCATCGGCGACAGGCTGAGCGCCAGGAAGGCGGAAAAGGCGACGGCCGCCGCGATCGCCGCAGCCAGTTCGACGAACAGACGTCCGACATAGCCCGGCAGGAACAGCAGTGGCGCAAACACCGACAGCAGCACAATGGTGGTGGCCACGACCGCGAAGAAGACTTGGCGCGCACCGCGTTCGGCGGCGACCAGAGGCGGCTCGCCCAGATCCAGACGACGCTGAATGTTCTCAACCACCACGATGGCGTCATCGACCACGAGGCCGATGGCCAGCACCAGGGCCAGCAGCGTCAGAAGGTTCAGCGAGAAACCCAGCGGGGCCAGGACGATGAAGGTCGCCAGCAGACAGATCGGCGCCACGATGGACGGGATCAGCGCGGCTCGCAGGCTGCCCAGGAAGATGAAGTTCACCAGGGCCACCAGGGCCATGGAGATGCCGATGGTAATCCAGACCTCGTCGATTGCGTGCGAGGTGAAGACCGAGTTGTCGGATCCGACCTCGATGGTCACGCCCGGCGGCAATGTCGGCCGGATTTCCTCGATCATCTTGTGGACGCCGTCCGAGATGGCGAGGTCGTTGGATTGCGCCTGACGGGTCACGGCCAGGCCGATCTGATCCATCCCGTTGCCGCGGAACAGACGCCGGTCTTCTTCCGGCGCCTCCTCGACGCGGGCGATGTCGCCAAGGCGCGTCACATAGGTCGGCTGCCCTTGGATGATAGCCGACGATCCGCTGCCCGTGCCTGTGGCGACCGTCGCTGAGGCCGAGGCCGAGCCTCGCGTGCCGATGGGCAGTTGGCGGAAGTCTTCCGGCAGGGCGTAGGTGCGCGCCACGCGGACGGTGTAATCCTTGTCCGTCGATTCCAGCGAGCCGGCGGGCAGTTCGACGTTCTGGTTCGTCAGGGCCGTCTCGACGTCGTTGACCGTCAGGCCCCGCGCCGCCATGGCGGCGGAATCCAGCCAGATGCGCATCGAATAGCGCTGCTCGCCATAGATGTTGACCTGGGCCACGCCGGGCACCGTCGCCATCCGGTCGATCAGATAGCGGTCAGCGTAATCGGTTAGCTGCAGCCGGTTCATGCTAGTCGAGCGCAGGAAGACGATGATGATCGGCTGGCTGTCGGAATCGGCCTTGGCCACTTCGGGCGGGTCTGCTTGATCGGGCAAGCGGCCGACCACGCGGCTGACGCGGTCGCGCACATCGTTGGCGGCGTCGTCGATATTGCGGTCCAGCGAGAACTCGATGTTCACGTTGGACCGTCCGTCGCGGCTGGTCGAGTTGATGCGTTCGACGCCCTGGATGCCGGCGATCTGCTGCTCCACCGGCTCGGTGATCCGGCTCTCGATCACCTCGGCCGAGGCGCCGGCGTAGCTGGTGTTGACCGAGACGATCGGCGGATCGACGTCGGGCAGTTCACGTACGGGCAGGAAGAAGAAGGCCGCCGCGCCGATGACGCACAGCACGATGGCCGCGACGGCCGCGAAGACGGGCCGCCGGACCGAAACATCGGACAGCATCATTTGGCGGCGCCCGACTTGCGACCCTGGCCGCCCACGCTGACCGGTGCGCCCGGCTGAATACGGTTCAGGCCCGATCCGACGATGCGGTCGCCGGCCTCTATGCCGGACAGGATTTCAACAAAGCCGTTCTCGACGGCCCCGGTCTCGACCTCGACCCGCTGCGCGGTGGAGCCGTTCTGGCCGGGCGCGATGCGATAGACAAAGGCGCCGGCGCCTTCATATTGCACGGCCGACTCGGGCACGGCGGCGCTCTGACGCTGGCCCTGCTGGACCGCCACGCGCATCAACATGCCGGGACGGATGCGACCGCCGGGGTTGGGGAACTCCGCGCGCGCGGTTGCGGCGCGGGTCGTTTCGTTGACGCGCGTGTCGATCAGGGCGATCCGCCCAGTGAACGGCTCGTCGCCATAGGCGTCTGCCGTCGCCGTCAGCTGGGCGCCGGGACGCAGCAGGTTCAGATAGCGCTCAGGCAGGGGGAAATCGACGCGGATCGTCGACGTGTCGTCCAGCGTCGTGATCACCGCGCCAGGGTTGATCAGCGTGCCGGGCGTCACCGTCGTCAGACCGACGCGCCCGGAGAATGGCGCCCGGATCACCCGGTCGCCCCGACGCGCCTGGGCCGCCTGCAACGACGCCCGCGCGGTTTCCAACCCGGTCTCGGCCTGTTCCAGCATGACCTGGGGCGCAACGCCCCGGTCGGCCAGGGCCTTGTAGCGATCGTATTCACGCTGGGCCTGATTGACGTTGGCGCGAGCCTCGATAATGGCCGCGTCTTCTTCACGCGCTTGGAGTTCGACCAGTGGCGCGCCGGCCGAGACGTACTGGCCGTCCGCGAACAGGACGCGGGTGATCAGTTCGGTGGTCGAAGAGGTGACGTTCACCGACCGCTCGCCGCGCGCCACGCCCAAGACGCGAATTTGATCCGAGAAGGGTCGCTGCGCCACGACGGCCTCGGACACCTGCTGCGCCCCGCGTCCGCGACCGCCGCCCGGCCCTGCCGCCTTCTTTTCATCTCCCGCGGAGACTTTGACGATGGCGGCAACGACCATCAGGGCAAGCAGGACAGCGGCGGCGACGAGGAAGAAGTGACGTTTGATCACGCGGGGGTCTCTCGGTCAGGGGACGCCGCATGCATTACCGGGTAATGAAGTGCGCGCAATGTTACGTATCAGTAACGTGCCGGATCACATTTTCCGTCGCGGAAATCTTGCCTAAAATCGTCTCCAGATCGAAAGAACGGGCCCGCGGCTGATGGGGATCTCCTGGCCTGCGACGGTTTGTCTCCATCCGGCCTGCAAGCTCCAGGCGCCGAAATCACGCACCACCGAGGCTTCCACGGAAAGCCAGCGCGCGCCGCCGTCGGCCGCGCCGCCGAACGCCTGACCCAGCATCATCCAATCCTCGCCGATCCGGGTGCCCGCCGTGGCGTCGATGCGGGTTTCATCCGGCAAGCCGTCCCGCAGACGGCGTGCGGCCTGAAGCTCGACGAATGCGCCGTCCATTCCCCAGCGCTCGCCCATCTCGCCGAGGGACCGGCCGACCGACACGCGGGCCTCCCAATCGTGATCGCCGACGCCCGGCGCGGCATAGCCGGCGTTGCGCCCCTCCCCGGCTTGGGTATAGCCGCCGTAAAGGCTGACGGCGTTCAGGTCGTCGCGCCAGACCTGCCAAGTCGCGCCGATTTCGATTGGGCCGCGTCCGCTGTAGTCGACGAAGGCGTCCTCGCCGTCCTGCCAGTCCGCCTTGAGCTGCAGCGTCAGCCGATCCGACACGCCGTATTCGGCGAACAGACCCAAGGTCGCGTCGCGCCGCTGGCCGCGCAGATCACGCTCCTCGCCACCAGCGTCGAAACCTGTGTCGGCGCTCAGCCGCTCGTATTTGACGATGGCTTGGCCCTTGCCTTTCGGCTGGGTCCAGGCGCCGGCGACGACTTCAGCCGGCGTCAATGCCGCGAGGACCAGCGCCCCGGCGACGACGGGAACTAGGCGTCGTAGCCCGGCGACTTTCGATCCAGCTGTCGCAGAGCGCCCGGCCAGGCCAGCGACGAGATGAACCCAATGCCGCGCCCCTGCTCCTTGGTCTCGGCCTGCGCTTCGTCCGGCGCCAATAAGATGTGCTCGCGCCCGCCAGACAACGCCGCAACCTGCTGCGCGCAGGCCCTCTCCAGGAAGAAGATGCCGATCCATGCTTGAGCCGCCGTTTCCCCGACCGCCAGCGTGCCGTGGTTTCGCAGCAGCATCAGCGGTTTGTCCCCCAGGTCGGCGACCAGACGTTCGCGTTCGTCATGGTTCAGAGCCAACCCCTCGTATCCATGATACGCAACCTGATGCTGTAGTAAACAGGCGTTCTGACTGACGGGGAGCAAACCTTCGGCCTGAGCGGCGACGCCCACGCCGTTCACTGTATGCAGATGGATGACGAACTTGGCGTCTTCGCGCGCGGCGTGGACGGCGGAGTGGATGGTGAAGCCCGCCGGATTGATGAAATAGGGCGTGTCCTGGACGATGGTCCCTTCCAGATCGACCTTCACCAGCGACGAGGCCGTAATCTCGTCGAAGTAGAAGCCGTACGGATTGATCAGGAAATGATGCTCCGGCCCGGGCACGCGCGCCGAGATATGGGTGAAGATCATGTCGTCCCAACCGTTCAAGGCGACCAGCCGATAGAGGGCCGCCAGCTCGACACGGACCTGCCATTCGGCTTCGGACACGCGCGACTTGATCGAGGGACTGGTTCCGTCCGCCATGATTTCCTCCTGCCTCTGGATGGGCTTTTACAAACCGTCACCCCGCGCGGTCGCGTCGTCAAGCCGACAAGGCCGCCGTTGACGTGACGTCACCCCCTGCGGCGGCCTTGCTTAACCCGGTCTTCATCACGCAAGCATATGGTTAAGCATCGTCGCCGGTTCGGGGAGCCGCCTTGTCTGTCGTTCAACTGGAGCCGCCCCGCGACGCCTGGGACGACCGGACTGTGTCTGAGCTTCTGGCGCTGGCCAGCAGCCGTTCGGCCGACGACCGTCAGCGCCTGCTGCTGAAGGTCACCTCGCTGTGTGAATCCAATCCGCCGCCACCCAAGGTCGCGCCGCTGCTCAGCGACATTTTCCTCGCTCTGACAGCCCAGGCCGAGCGGGATATTCGACTGGCCCTGTCCGAACGGATCGCGGGCGTCAACTGGGCGCCGCCTGCGCTGGTCAATATGCTGGCGTTGGATGAGATCGAGATCGCCCGCCCGGTCATCACCTCCAGCCCGCTTCTTCAGAACGCCGACCTGATACGCCTGCTGATCGAGGCGACGCTGGAGCATCAGATCGCCGTCGCCCGGCGCCCGCAGCTGGCGCGGCCGGTCGTGGACACGATCGTCGATCGCGCCGAACCCGTCACCATGACGGCGCTGGCGTCCAACCGTACGGCCGACATTGGCGAAGACGCCATGCGCAAGCTGGTTGATCATTCGCGCCGCATCGCGGGCCTGCGGGCGCCGTTGACGCGTCACCCCAGGCTGAACGAACAACTGGCTCAGCAGCTTTATCAATGGGTCGGCCAGGCTCTGCGTCAGTCGATCGGCGAACGCTTCCGCATCGACGACGCCCAGTTGAATGCGGCGGTTCAGGACGCGGCGGCGAAGGCTGCCGGCAGCCCGGAATGGCGCGCCATGTCCGCCCGGATGCCCGAGGATCGCGTACGCATCGACGCGGAACGACGACTGGTGGAAAAACTTCAAGCCGCCGGCCAGCTGCGCCCCGGTCTGCTGGTCCGCGCGCTACGAGAACAGCGTTTCGAACTGTTCGAACAGACGTTGGCGGTGCTGGGCGGCTTCAGCGAGGCTCAGGTGCATCACGCCATCCGCGCGCCGACCGCCGAGCCGCTTTACCTGGCCTGCATCGCGGTGGGCGTGGATAAAGCCGTTTTCGCCTCCCTTCTGGTCGAGGTGCGCAAGCTTTCGGGCGGAATGCCTGCCGACGGCGGCTGGAAGGCGACGCCGATGAGCGCGCACGCCGCCTCTCGCGCCTTCCATCAGATGATGCACAAGCCCGCGACCGTTTGACTCTGCGCGCAAGCTCGGGCCACGTCGCCAAGTGACTCAGTCAAGCTCTCCTCCCCTGCCGTCATCGCCCCGATTGGCCTTCGTCGCCAGCGACCGGCCCGAAGCCCAGGCGGCGCGCAAGGCCTTGATCGCCCGCTATGGCGCCGTGCCCGAAGACGAGGCCGATGTGATCGTGGCCCTGGGCGGCGACGGGCAGATGCTGGAAACCCTGCACGGCAACCTGCGCCAGCGCACGCCGGTGTACGGGATGAACCGGGGGTCGGTCGGCTTTCTGATGAACGACTACGACGACAACGGTCTGCTGGAGCGGATCGCGACGGCTGAAAGGACGGTCATCCACCCGCTTCAGATGGACGCCTGGACCGAAAGCGGCGAGGTGCACACCGGCCTGGCCATCAACGAGGTGTCGCTGCTGCGCCAGACACGCCAGTCGGCCAAGTTGCGGATCACCGTCGACGAGCGCGTGCGGCTGGAAGAACTGTCCTGCGACGGCTGCCTCGTGGCGACGCCTGCAGGATCGACCGCCTATAACCTGTCGGCTCACGGCCCGATCATCCCATTGGACGCCCGTATCCTGGCCCTGACGCCGATCAGCGCCTTCCGGCCCCGTCGCTGGCGCGGCGCCCTGTTGTCGCACGGCGCCAAGGTGCGGTTCGAGGTTCTGGAGGCCGACAAACGCCCGGTCTCGGCGACCGCCGACAACTTCGAGGTCCGCCGCGTCGCCCGCGTCGAGGTGCGCGAGCGTCGTGATGTCACCCTGACCATGCTTTTCGATGCGGGCCGGTCGTTCGACGAGCGGGTGATGGCCGAACAGTTCGCGAACTGATCGGTCACGGCTTCTTAAGCCCGCTACCGTATCTTGGTGTGAACGTCCTATGGAGCCCGCCATGAGCAATCCGGCGCAGATCACCCCTCCGACCAACTCGCTGCGGCTCAAGGTCGGCGGCGGCTTCGGCATCAACGCCGACGCCATCGCCAAGGCTGAGGAGGCGCTGAAAGCCATGTCGGCCCAGTTCGGCCAGTGGCTGAACGACGAGATCGTAAAGCTGGACAAGGCGCAGGCCGACATCCGTGAGCAGGGCTACATCCCCGCCACCGCCGAGGCTTTATATTTTCGGGCTCATGATCTGAAGGGCTTGGGCACGACCTATGAATATCCGCTGGTGACGCGCATCGCCGGTTCGCTGTGCAAGATGCTGGACGACGCCGATCGCCGCATGACTGCGCCCATCGCCATCCTGGACGCCCATATCGACGCCATCCGCGCCGTCGTCCGCGACCAGATCAAGACCGACGAACATCCGACCGGCCGCGCCTTGGCCGAGACACTGGAAGCGCGCGTCGCAGACCATCTCGCAGGCTGATCGTCCCCCCAGCCGTTTGCGAAAGGCCCATCGTCTCCGGCGGGCCTTTTTTCTTTGAGCCTGCTCGGTTGAGACGGATCGCTTCGCGATCTCGTCGATGTCGTGGATCAGGCTCTCAGGATCAGGCCGCGTTGGCGGCGGCCAGGCTGAGCGACGGCGACTGATCCAGCCGCTCCATCAGATAGGCTAGATCGTCGCGCAGCACGGCCGGACGCTGGGTCAGGAACCGCTCCAGCATCTGATCGCGGAAATAGGCGCTCGACGTATCGATCCCCTCCGCCGCCAGCGCACGCCAGGTGTCGACGCCCGCGCGGAAGGCTTGGAACAGGCGCGGCGGCAAACCCGCGCGATCATAGATGGCCTTCAGCCCCAACGGACCGGCGTCATGCACCATCAGCCAGGCGCGGTGATGCGGCGTGTTGGCTAGTTCGGCCAGCCCATATTCGAACATCGCCATCTGACCTCGCGCCAGTCCGCGCAGCAGCAGCGATGCAGTCAGCACGCGACGGGCGTTCAGTTGGGCCATGAAGGCCGCCAGATCGGTGCTGACGCTGGCCTGATCAACCAGATCGACCGTCATCCGCTCACGAGAGTATTGGGCCAGACGGATCGCGGTTTCCGGCGTCACAGCGTGATGGCTGATCAGATGTTCGCGCACCGCCTCGCTGGCCAGTTGGATCAATCGTTCGGTCACATGCAGCGGCAGGACCTGGCGATAGGCCACAGCGGTCAGGACTTCGGGCGCTTCGGCGAAACGATCGACAACGGTGGCCAGCGCGGCTTCGGACAGGTCGGCGTTGTCGTTCGCCGCCAAGGTGCGAACCGACTGCTCGCATCCTTCGGCCGCCAGCACGGTCGCGACGTCGCGCGAAACCCGCGCCCGCCCCGCCACGGCGACCTGACGCACGACCGATCCGGCGCGCACGATCTCGATCAGATCCTCGTCGCTGAACGCCGGCGACGAGGCGATGATCGGCAGGGCGATACTGTCCAGATCGCCGGCCAGTTTGCGCGCCACGTCATTGGGAATCAGATCGGACGCCTTCAGCGTGACAGCCATGGCGCGTCGCACCAGTTCGGCGGCGTCATTGGCCAGCAGACGCAGGATTTTTTGCGCCGCCGTCCGGTCGTCCTCATTCAGTTCCGCGCGCTCCATGTTGCGGCACAGCTTGTGCGCCGCCTCGGCCCGCTCATCGTCGTCCGTCGCCTTGATCAGGCGTCGAACGTCCACTTCTGTCAGGCGGGCGCGGAAGGCGGTCATGGACGGCTCGTGATGGAATCGGACGTTGATCCCAGAATGAGACTGCCATGCTTAACGGGCAGTTTACCATCTGTTGCAATGCAACGACTCAGGTCGATTCCTTGCCATTCGGCGAGAAAGCGCCGCCGAAGCCGCTGCTGGATGATCCATCCTGACCGAGCAGCAGCGCCAGCAGGCCTTGATCCTGCTTCAACCGATCCAGGCGCGCGGCCAGCATCTGGTCCTTGTCGCTCAGATTCGGCACGGCGTATTTCGTGTCGCCGGCTCCGGCGGCGGGTGCGCCCTCGCCGGCCGTACGCTGAAGATTGGCGTGAACCTCGGCGACCGTGGCGGCGCGTCCATTGCGATAGAAGATGCTGCGATTGGCCCGCGCGGCGTCCGGGAACAGTGCTGCGGCGCTGCCGCCCGGATTGCGATCCATCGCCTCCATCAAACCGGCGGCCCCAGCGGGCCCCAGGAAATGAGCCGCATACAGATCCCCCGCACCCGGCTCCTTGCCTGTGCGTCCGCGCAGATAGGCGGCGTTGGACGCCGTCAACTCAGCGGCCATGGTCGAGGCCGCATGGGGATCGAACCGCAGGTCCAGCACCACGTTGCGCGCCGAACCCTCGACGCGCCAACGTCCGTCCGACCCGCGATGGATCAGGTCGGCGTACTGGCCATAGCCGTGCTGGGCCCCATGTTGCTTGACCGTGCCCAGCCAGGTTTGTTCGATGAATTGAAACAGGCCGGCGGCCGACGAGGTCGGGGCCTTGGCCGACGGGTTCATCGCGCTCTCGCGCCGCGCGGTCTTGACCAGGAAGTCATAGTCCACGCCAACGGCGTTCGACGCGCGCCGGATGGCCGCCTCCACTCCGCCTGTCGATGGAATCGCTCCGATACCCATTTGCGAAGGGTCGGCGAACGTAGTTAACCAACTCTTAATTCTCAACGGCCGCGTTAACGCCTCGACCTTCGTCGAACACGAAAACTTCGCCGTAAAGCCGCCATAACCTGCGCGCTCAACTTCCAGTTACGGGCGCTGCGGGGGCGGTGAACGAGGGAGTGACGTTATGATGATCCGTGCTGCCGGTGGTCCCGGCTTGATCAGCCCGATCGACTTCGGGGAACGCAAGAAACCTATCCCGCGCTGGATGCTGGGCGCCATCGGCGTCTCGGTCGTCCTGCACGTTGCTGCGGGGGTGGCGCTTTATAATCAACGGTTCGAGCTGAGCGGGCTAACGCCACCAGTGACGCCCGATGATCCCATCGATATCGTCTTCCAAAGGCTGCCGGAGCCCAAGCCGCTTCCACCCACGGTTACGGCCGCCCCGCCGACGCCAATCCACAAGCCAGCGCTGACCGTTCCTGTCGATGTGCCGACAATCGCGCTCACCCCGCCAGAGAACTCGTCCAACACGGCACCGCCCGGACAAGTGATCGTCAGCACCGCCCCCACCGGCGTCGAGGGCGGCACGGCAACCGTCGAGACGCCGCCGCGTCCGCCGTCGGTGATCAACAATCCGTCTTGGGCCAGCCGGCCTTCGGCGGCGCAGATGGCGCGCGCCTATCCGACCCGCGCCGCAGAGAACGGCACGCCGGGTTCAGCCACGCTCAGTTGCGTGGTCAATGCGGACGGCGGCCTGAACGGCTGCCGGGTCGTGGGTGAGACACCGAGCGGCCAGGGCTTCGGCCGCGCCGCACAGAGCCTGACACGGTCGTTCCGCATGAACCCGCGCACCGTGGACGGCCGGCCTGTCGACGGCGCGACCGTCAACTTCACCGTCCGGTTCGCGATGGAGGGCTAGAACCGACCAGGGTCGAGGGCGCGGGCGTGCGGCGACGCCGTCCGCCCCTCGATCGCATCGGCGACCACTGCGCCGACCAAGGGCCCCAGCAGCCAGCCGTTTCGACGCGGAGCCAAGGCCAGAAACAGACCCTCTTCACCAGGCGCCGCGCCCGCGAGCGGCAGACCATCCGCCGTTGCGCCGCGGATGCCGACGCGCCATTCGATAGACAGCGGCTCAGGCGACCGACCCAGCGCAGCCCACGCCGCCTGGGTCAGGCGTTCGGACGCCTCGGCGTCCGGCGCCGTATCCCGCCGCCCCGGCTCCATCGTCGCTCCGATGACCGCGCCAGACGCCATTGGCGCGACATAGGCGCCCGGCCCGCGCACGACATGATCGACAAGATGTCCGGCCGCCACGCCGATCTGTCCGCGGATCGGCTCAATATCTGCGATCAAACGGCGCGCGGTCTCGGGCAGACCTGCCATGGCGTCACCGGCGCCGGTGGCCAGCACGACCGCGTCTGCATCCAACCACCGATCAGCGACTTCGAGTCGCCAGCCGCCATCGATGCGGGCTATCGTCGTCACCGTTCCCACCACGACAGCCTCGCCTAGCGCCTGCTTCAGCGCCGCCAGAGCCTGTGTCGGCTCGACCTGATGATCGTCATCGGTCGTGACGCCGGCGCCATCGCGCCGCGCGTCGAAGCCCAGCGCGCGCAACCGCGCCTCCATCGCCTGCACATCGCCGCCTCGCCATTCGGCGGGTCGATGCGCCAGAGCGATGTCGGCCGCCGTCGCGAACGCGGGCCACAAATCACGGCCTGCCCTAAACAGCCGCGCGCGATCAACCGACACGTCGCCGATGGCCGATTCCATCGCTGGGGCGATCATGCCCGCAGCCACTGCTGAGGCGTTCACCCCGCCCGGATCGACAACCAACACCGCCCGGCCGCGCCGATGCAACTCGTACGCCGTGCAAAGGCCCAGCACGCCGGCGCCGACGATCACGATAGGAGAGGAAGACGTCACGGGCCGTCTGATCGACCCGCAACGCTCCTATTGCAAGATGGCCTTCGCCTATTCCGCCGCCATCGAGGCCGCGCCGGCGTCGTCCAGACGCGCGACCAGGGCCGCGTGCTGGTCCCACAGGGCGGTCGGCAGTCGATCGCCGAACTGGCGATAGAAGTCGGGGATCAGCGCCGCCTCTTCGGCCCAGACGCCTGCATCGACGTCCAGCAGAGTCGCCAATTGCGCCGGCGTCAGGTCCAGGCCTGACAAGTCCAAGGCCGTGACTGACGGCACGCGCCCGACCGCCGTATCGACCGCCTCGGCCTCGCCGTCGATCCGCTCGCTGATCCACTTCAACACGCGCGCATTGTCACCGAAACCGGGCCAGACGAAGCGGCCGTCCTGATCCTTTCTGAACCAGTTGACGAAGAAGATGCGTGGCAGTTTCGAGGCGTCTCGCCCTTGCCCCATCTTCAGCCAGTGGGCGAAATAGTCGCCCATGTTGTAGCCGCAGAAGGGCAGCATGGCGAAGGGATCGCGGCGCAGTTCGCCCACCTTGTTCTCGGCCGCTGCGGTGCCTTCGGACGCTACTGTCGAGCCCATGAAGACACCGTGCTCCCAATCGAAGGCTTCGGTCACCAGCGGCACGGCGCTGGCGCGGCGGCCGCCGAACAGGATCGCGTCGATCGGCACGCCCTTGAGATCTTCCCATTCCGGCGCGATGGCCGGGCATTGGCTGGCGGGCGCCGCGAAACGGGCGTTGGGATGGGCGGCGGGTTCGCCGGACGCGGGATCGTGCGGACGTCCCTTCCAGTCGATCAGGCCTTCGGGCGTCTCCTTGGTCAGACCCTCCCACCACACGTCCCCATCGCTGGTAAGGGCGGTGTTGGTGAAGATGGTGTTGGAGGCCAAGGTCTCCAGCGCATTATGATTGGTGTTGCGGCTGGTGCCCGGCGCGACGCCGAAGAATCCGGCCTCGGGATTGACCGCATACAGCCGCCCGTCGTCGCCGAACCGCATCCAGGCGATGTCGTCGCCGATGGTCTCGGCCTTCCAGCCCAGCAGGCTGGGCTGCAGCATGGCCAGGTTGGTCTTACCGCATGCGCTGGGGAAGGCGGCTGCGACGTATTTCGCCCGGCCCTTCGGATCCGTCAGCTTCAGGATCAGCATATGTTCGGCCAGCCATCCCTCATCGCGAGCCATGATCGAGGCGATGCGCAGGGCGTAGCATTTCTTGCCCAACAGGGCGTTGCCGCCATAGCCCGAGCCATAGGACCAGATTTCCCGCGTCTCGGGGAAATGCACGATCCATTTGTCGTCGTTGCAAGGCCAGGCCACGTCCGCCTGACCATCGGCCAGCGGCGCGCCCAGCGTGTGGACGGCCGGCACGAAGACGCCATTATCGCCCAACTGATCCAGCGCCGGCTTACCCATGCGGGTCATCACCCCCATGGACAGGGCGACATAGCCGCTGTCGGTGATTTCGACGCCCAAGGCGCTGATCTCGGATCCTAGCGGGCCCATGCAGAACGGGACGACATACATCGTCCGCCCGGCCATGCAGCCGTCGAACAGACCATCCAGACGCTCACGCATCTCGATCGGATCGGCCCAGTTGTTAGTCGGTCCGGCGTCAGCCTGGTCATCCGAGCAGATGAAGGTGCGGCTCTCGACGCGCGCCACGTCGCGGGGATCGGAGGCGGCGTAGTAGCAGCCCGGCCGTTTGGTTTGATCCAGGGCCTTCAGCGTGCCCTTGGCCAGCAGGTCGCCGGTGATGGCTGCTTTCTCGGCCTCTGAGCCGTCGCACCAATGGACCTTGGCGGGCTTGGTCAGGGCGGCGATCTGCTCGACCCAGGCGATCAGCCCGGCATGGGCGGTGGGCGCCGGGCGCAAGCCGGGCGTTAAAGGATTGGACAAGGACGTCTCCTGAGCAAAAAGAGCCCGGCGATCTGACGCCGCCATGACCCGACATGTAACGATCACGCACTGTTACAAGCGAAATGCGCCACCGTTGCCGCCGCGTCAAACCGCGCACGAAAGCGCCGCTGTCCACCGGTGTCGTGGGCAAAAGATCGCAGATGCTGTTACGGCGCTAGAGCGGTAGAAGAGCCTGTGCAAACGCTGGATTCGCTCACTGTTCTGCCTGACGGCGCGCTCACTTCGCCCGCCGCGCGTCGAAACGCCGAGGCGATTCTTCGCGTGCTCCGCACCCATCTGCCGGCGCGTGGATCTGTGCTTGAGATCGCGTCCGGATCGGGCGAACACGCCGCCGCCTTCGCCGCCGCCATGCCGGATCTGGATTGGACGCCCAGCGATCCCAGCGACCAAGCCCGCGAAAGCATCGCCGCCTGGGCCCGTCAACTCGCTGTTTCGAACCTGAACCCGCCGTTGGTCCTCGACGCCGGCGATCCTATGACTTGGCCGACCGACACGTTCGCCGCCCTGTATTGCGCGAACATGACGCACATCAGCCCCTGGTCGGCGACCGAGGGGCTGATGGATCTGGCCGGTCGGGTCCTGCGACGCCCCGGCGGCCTGCTGGCGCTTTATGGTCCGTACCGTGAGGCCGAGGTTCCGCTGGCGGAATCAAACGCGGCCTTCGACGCCAGCCTGAAGGCGCGAAACGTGGACTGGGGCTTGCGTGATCGCGAAGCGGTCGAGGCCCTGGCCCGCTCGCATGGCCTTGCGGCCACGCTGCGGGTTCAGATGCCGGCGAACAACCTGATCCTGCTGTTTCGCGCCGTCTGATCAGACGATCGCGCCGACCAGCTTCGATAACTCGGCCCGCTCGTTCAGCAGGGTCACCCCCCCGTCGTTGAACACCGCGCCCTCGGCATTGGCGGGCACGCCGAAGCTCTCGGCCACCAGCGCAACGCCGTCGGCGAAGGCGATGACCGTCAGGCCGTTGGCGCGCGCCAGGTCGATCAGCGACCGCACGGCCGCCAGCGACGCCTCGTCCGTCGAACCCCCTGGCACGACCAGACCCTTCAGACGCCCTTCAGCGATGTCCTTGGCCGTTGCGGTGGCCAGCACGGTCACGCCGCCGGCAATCAGGCTGGCGTCGCCCGTCGAGATCGGGGCCAGGCCCACGCCCTCGGCCCGCAACGCGCCCTCCACGTCGCCTAACTCGCCAAACGCCATGTCACGCCGCATCACCAGCCCCATACGCAGACGGGTGGGAACAGGACGGTTGTAGCCGGTGCGACGGGGGCCTGCGGAAGATTTGTTTTGAGCGAACAAGACGTCTCCTTGAGATGTTTCAATACTGATACAGATCCGACAAGCGACGCTGTCGAACCACCCACGCCGATGACCAGAAAAAAGAAAATCGACGGGTCCGACGCGTGTCGTCCCGCACTCTTGATCATTTGTGGATTGCAGCCAGATATAGTGGCGATCCCATCTGGATCAACCTGCCAGTTCGAACAGACTGGCTTTGATGACCCTGAAAACGGCGACCTGCTTGCTCGCGATCCCGCCCGGCTCTAGACACCCGCATCGACTGAACGACGGAATCGCATGGCCTTCACCCGCACCTATGACGGCGACGAACCCGTTCGCGTGAACAAGTGGCTGGGCCAGACCGGCGTCTGTTCGCGGCGCGAGGCAGACACCCTGATCGCCAACGGTCTGGTCTCCATCGATGGCGAGACGATCAGCGACGCCGGCCGAAAGATACAACCCGGCGAAACCCTGACGCTGAACGACACCGCCCAGGCGGCCTTGGCGACGGGCATGACCCTGGTGCTGCACAAGCCGGTCGGTTACGTCTCGGGCCAGCCCGATCCGGGCAAGATCCCAGCCGTGCGACTGCTGAAGACGCCCAATCGTATCGGCGAGGGCGAGACGCCTGCGCGAGACGCCTCCCTGCCCCCCATCGGCCGGCTGGACGAGGATTCACGCGGCCTGTTGCTGCTGTCGTCGGACGGCGTCGTCGCCAAGGCGGTGATCGGCCCGGCGTCCGAACTTGACAAGGAATATCTGGTCGTCGTCGAAGGCCAGATCACTGAAGGCAAGCTGGGCAAGCTGCGCCACGGCCTGTCGCTGAACGAGAAGCCGCTGAAGCCCGCCCGCGTCACCCAGACGGGTCCGCAAAGCCTGCGTTTCGTACTGAC
The DNA here is from genome assembly GCF_002500885.1 of Brevundimonas sp. UBA7838. NCBI lineage: Bacteria > Pseudomonadati > Pseudomonadota > Alphaproteobacteria > Caulobacterales > Caulobacteraceae > Brevundimonas > Brevundimonas sp. UBA7838. The sequence continues at coordinate 24,427 of NZ_DLTK01000127.1, read as the reverse complement.
GGAGGGCAAGTATCGCCAGATCCGCCGCATGTGCGAACTGGTCGGTCTGGAGGTCGTGGACCTCTATCGCATCCGCATCGGCCCGCTGGAGCTGGGCGACCTGCCTGAGGGCCGCTGGCGTCACCTGACCAATCAGGAACGTGCGATGCTGATCGCGGCCTCGACGACGCCGCCAGCGCCCTAAATCGAGCGCCTTAATCGAGCGCTCTGAACCACCGGTCCAGCAGTTGGGCCTCCGCACGGCGCGCCTCGGTGCGTTCGGCGGCCTCGGCGTCCACGCCCCACTGCTCTTCCTGGAACAGTTCGTCGATTCGCGACAGGTCGAACGCCGCCCCGCCACCCAACGCGCCCTGCTCAACCGCCAGGGCCAGCACCGCCGATCCCAGCAGCGGCACAGCCGTCGCCAGCCCCGTCAGGCGGAAGTCGTCCAGCGACAGGGCGTGCGCCTTGACCCGCGCGATGGCGTCCGGCGACTGCGGCCGATGCACGATGCCGGCGACCGGCTCCAGCGCCACGCCCATCTCGCGCGCAGCCCAGTCACGCCACGGCCCCCACTCCCGCGCCTGCCGTTCGACCAGCGGCGTCGGATGATCAGCCAGATAGCAGACCACGTCCGATCCGGCATAGGCGGCAATCTCGTCCGCGACAGGCTCGCGCGCCTGCCCGATCCGGTCGATCGCGGTCGAGGCCAAGCGCGTCGCCGGCATGGTCGACGGATCTAGAAACTGCCCTTGCGCCGCCCATTCGTCCGCGACCAACTGCGCCGAAGCCTGGGTCGGCAAGACCAACGGCGCCTTGTCCGGTGTTTTCGGCGCGCGCCCATCCAACAGTACGGCCCAGCCCCCGTCCGCATGCGGCCCGACTTCCGCCTCGGTCCAGAAGCGCGAGATGCGATCCGGCGACTGCTCGACGAAACGTGGGCGATGCGGGGGGGGGTGATCGGTCATCAGAAGGTCCGTTGGAATCAGTCCGGTACGACGTCGAACGCCAGCGTCAGACGCGACGCCTCGCCGCCGAACGGCTGGGTGCCATGCCACATATAGGAAGGAAACAGCACCAACGTGCCGGGTCGGGGCTGCACATAGTGTTCTGCCGCCAAGCTCGGCAGGCCGGGCGGCGCGCCGAACCGCAACCAGCCCTCGCGGCGCTCGCCCTGCACCGCCGGCGGCAGTTCGATATGGCAGGCCGCGGACAGCCAGCCGTTCGAATGGATATGGTCGGCGTGAAATCCGTTCGGCTTCAACCGCACCGACCAACTGCCTTGGATGCGATAGTCATCTGTATTCCGGGCCCTCAGCGGATCGTCGCCCTGACCCAACGCGGCCATATAGTCGCGGATCGGCTTGTCGATGGCCTGGAAGAAGGCGCGAATGGCCGGATTTTCGCTCTGCGCCAAGGACGCGCTGGTCTGCGATCCCCCGCGCAGCGACTGGCCCACCGGATGGTTCTTTAGCGTATGCAGGTCGTGCAGCGCCTTCGCCAGATCGACCAGATAGGCCTCCAATGACGCCCACCCGTCAGGCGCCTCCAGCCGATATGGCCGCACGAAGGCGTCGTAGTCGTAAAGCCGGCCGTACCGCACATCGCCGAGCATCCGCCAGGCCGTCGCCTGAAAGGCCAGCACATGCTGGTTCAGCGGCTCGCGGCCCCGCAACGTCTCGATCGTGACCAGCGCCGCCTCGGCCTGACCCAGCGCCAGCAGGCATTCGGCCTGGGTCACCATGATCGCCGGAACCTCGCCGCCCGCCAGCGCCGCCGCCCGGTTCGCATGGTCCAGCGCCCCGAGGGGATCCCACGTCAGACACGCCTGCGCCGCCGCCAGTTCCCCGGGCCCATCCAGCGGTCCGGCGACCAGGGTGTGATAGGCCCACTCGCCCTCCCCTGCATATTCCAGCAGCTTCGCTTTGATCTGGCGCAGCAAAGGCGTTGCTGGCGATACGGCTATGGCGGCATCCAGCGGCGCGCAGGCGGTTTCCAGATCGGCATCTCGCATCCAGATCAACTGGCTCAGATCACGCAGCGCATCGCCGTAGCCGGGCCGCCGCAGCAGCGCCTTACGATAGGCGTCCTCGGCCTCGTCGAACCGACTCTGCGCCTGCAAGGCCCGCGCCAAAACCAGCCAGGTTTCCGGCGCATCGCCGCCGATAGACATGGCGGCGCGACACGCGACTTCCGCCTCGGGCACCCGCCCGAGATCGCCGAGGGTGGACGCCAGATTATGCCACGCTGGCACGCTGCGGGGCCGAACTGCGACGAGTCGCTGCGACAGCGCCGCACTCTCTTCCAAACGCCCCACACGCTTCATCAGATCGGCCTGGACCGACAGCGCCTGCCACGGCGCATCGGCCTGCTGCGCTATCGGCGCCAGCATAGCCAAGGCCGCGTTCATCCGCCCGGCGGCGGCCAGAGCCTTGGCCCCTTCGACCCTCGCCTGGACCTCAGCAGTCACCGGATTCGCTTCACGCCCAGGAAGGGATCGTCTTCGGCCTCGTCCTCGGAGAAACCGAAGTGGGCGAAGCCGGCTTTCATCTCGGGACTCAAAGGGGCGGTGACCTTGAGAACGCCGCCGCGCGGGTGATCCAGTTCGATGCTGCGAGCGTGCAGTTGCAGCTTCAGCGGGCCCGACAGTTCGCGCGATTTCTCGTCGCCGTATTTCGGATCGCCCAGGATCGGGTGGCCGATCCCCGCCATATGGGCGCGCAGCTGGTGCGTCCGGCCGGTGAAGGGGCGCAGCGCCATCCATGACGCCCGATGCGAGGCGCGGCTGATGGTGCTGAACGCCGTTTCAGCCGGTTCGGCGCGCGGGTCCTTGCGCTCGGCCGGTCGCATCATTTCGAAGTCGTTGATGCCGGTCTTCTTCAGCGGCATGTCGATCTGACCCGAATAGGGTTTCGGATTTCCGATGACGATGGCCCAATAGGTCTTCTTGGCCTGCCGCCGCGCAAAGGCGCCCGCCAGTCGCTTGGCCGCCTCCGGCCCCTTGCCCAGCAGCAGGACGCCCGAGGTGTCGCGGTCCAGCCGGTGGACCAGGCGCGGTCGCTCCAATCCCTCGCCCCAGGCCGACAGCAGACGATCGACGTGACGGCTCGTCTTGGTCCCGCCCTGCACCGCCAGGCCATGCGGCTTGTTCAAGGCGATGACCATGTCGTCTTCGTACAGCACCAGCGACTTGGCGAAGGCGATGTCCCTTTCGGACAAGGTGTGGGCGTCCCCCGCTTGGCGAGAGGTGTCATCGGGGATCGGCGGCACGCGCACGGCGGCGCCGGCGGTCAGTCGGCCTTCGGGCTTGATGCGGGCGCCGTCCACCCGGATCTGACCGCTGCGGGCCATTTTTTGCACCTGGATGTTGGACAGGTGCGGCCAGCGCCGGCGGAACCAGCGGTCCAGCCGGATGCCGTCCTCGTCCTCGGCGACATAGATCGTCAGGACTTCGCGTTTGGGCGCATCTGCTGCGGGCGGCTGATCGGTCAAGCGGGAACTCCAAAGGCGCGGCGGGCGACCATCAGGCCGACGAACAGGGCCGCGATCGCCAGAACCACCGAGCCAATCACATAGGCCGCGGCCAGGCCGATCTGGCGGCGCTCGATCATCTGCACCGCTTCAAGCGAATAGGACGAAAAAGTCGTGAACCCGCCCAACACGCCGACGGCGGCGAACAGGCGCACCATCTCCTGCTGCGCCCCGCCCCGGAACGCCAGCCAGCCGACGAGCAAACCCATCAGCAGACCCCCGGCGACATTGGCGGCGAAGGTGCCCACGGGCCAACCGGCATTGGGTGCTAGCCGCCCGGCAGCGAGGCCAAGGCCATAGCGCGCCATGGAGCCGATGGCGCCACCTGCCGCAACGAGAAGAAAACGTGTCATCGTGCGGCGATATATACGCCGCCCGCGCCGAAAGCGATGGTCAGCGCGGGATGGAGCTCTGGACCGCGCGCGCGTCATAGGCGTTCGGACGATCCGGCTTCTGGCCGCGTCCCAAAACGACTTCCAGCGTCGTCGAGGTCGGCTGCGGTCCGCTGAAGTTCAGACCCACGCCCACGCCGACGCCCGAGGCTGAATAGCCGCCATACCGGCTGCTGCCGCCGCCGATGGAGACGCTTGGGCTGACCCCGCCCGCGCCACCCGGCCGACCATCGGTCCAGCTCTGCGTTACCTCAAACCAGTCGTAGCCTTGTTCGGTGGTCAGGTCGGCAGCGCGCACCAGCGCCCAATCAGCGACACGGCCCGCGGCGCCGACGCCGTTGTAGGTGACACGATAGCGGTTGGATTCGATCCGCTGCTCGGAATACCCCTGCCCGTTCGGGCCCATCTGCGCGCCATAGGGCGCCAGGCTGGCGCAGGCGGTCAGGGCCAAGGCGGAAAGACCGGTCAGGGCGAGGACGAGACGCTTCATCAGAGGTATCCTTTCAACGACATAGCGCCAAAACGCGCACGGCGTTCCCTGAAGCGCCCGCGCCCTAAAGACCCAGCGCCGTTCTCAGCGTCGCGAAATCCTCGGGCGGCGGCGCTTCGACCGTGGTCGTCCCACCCTCGGGATGCGGAAAGGTCAGTTTGGCGGCATGCAGCATCAGGCGCGGCGCCGGCCCGACCGGCGTGGTCAGCGCGCCGCCGTAGCGCACGTCTCCGATCAACGGCCGACCGATATGGGCCATGTGGACACGCAGCTGGTGCATCCGCCCGGTCAGCGGCTCCAGCTCGACCACGGCCCCTTCAGGTCCTGCGGCCAAGGTCCGATAGCGGCTCTGCGACCCTTGCGCGCCCGGCGCGTCAAAGGTGACGACCCGCATATAACTCTCGCGCCCAATCTCCTCGCGGCGCAACGGCGCGTCGATGGTCGCCGCCTTGGGCTCAGGCGCAGCCGAAAGCAGAGCCAGATACTGTTTTCTGAAACGCCGCATCTGCAACGCCTTGCCCAGAAAACTGGCCGCCGGCTTGGTCTTGGCCGCCAGGATCACGCCCGAGGTGTCGCGATCCAGCCGATGCACCAACTCCGGCCGCTTGCCGTTTGACCGCGCGAACGCCCAAAGCAGGTCGTCCAGCGTATTCGCCTTGATCCGCCCGCCCTGGCTGGACAGCCCCGGCGGCTTTGAGAAGGCGATGACGTGCGCATCCTCGTGGATCACCCACGACCGGACGGCGGCGATATCATCGGATGAAAGATCGGCAGGAACGCGGGTCACGGCGCGTCCATACGCGACGGCGCGCCCTGCGTCAGCCCATCAGCGCAGCAAGCCGCGTTTGCGCATATTGAACGCATAACCAAACAGTAGAACCGCAATCAGCAGGATGACGATCGGCATCCAGCTCATGGCCGCCAGTTCGGGCGGCGCCGGCGGCGGAGGATCGATCAACTTGCCATAGATCAGGCTGATCAACGCGCCCAGCAGCGACAGACCGAAGGCCGGAACCGCCCAACGCCGGCGCAAAAGCAGCAGCACCGAACCGATCACCGCACCCCAGACCCCCAGCGTCCACGGCACATACATCCAGCCGGGCATGGCCTCGTAATAGGCGACCATGGCGTCGTCGAAACCCGCCGCTCGCATATAGGCCTCGCCCCGCGTCGTGGTCTGGATGAAGTCAAACGCACCGAACCCATTCCACAACAAAGACAACACGCCCACCAGCCACAGATGCCAGGGCGTTTTCACCGTCTCGATCATCGTCCCCTCCCAGGATGTCAGGCCGAAACGCTAACCGCCTTATCGACTGGCAACAATGAACAGCGTTCAGTCAGTCGCCGGACGCGTCCACCGCCAGCCTTGCTCGCATCTCGGCCCAGCGCTCCAAACGCGCCTTGACCTTCTCCTCGTGCCCTTCGCCTTTGGGCTTGTAGAAGGTGCGACGTTCCATCTCGTCGGGGAAGAAGTTCGCGCCCGAAAAGCCCTCGGGCGTGTCGGGGTCATACTTGTAGCCCTTGCCGTACCCCAGCGACTTCATCAGCTTGGTCGGGGCGTTGCGGATATGGGCGGGCGGCATAAGCGACCCTGTCTCATAGGCCGCCTTCTTTGCCGCCTTGAACGCCCCATAGACACCCACCGACTTGGGCGCTGTCGCCAGATGCACCACCGCCTGGGCCAGGGCCAGTTCGCCCTCGGGACTGCCCAGGAAGTCGTAGGTGTCCTTGGCTGCATTGGCGACCAGGATCGACAACGGATCGGCCTCGCCGATGTCCTCGACCGCCATCCGCACGATCCGCCGAGCCAGATAGAGCGGATCCTCGCCTCCGTTCAGCATCCGCGCCAGCCAATAGAGCGCGGCGTCAGGGTCGGAGCCCCGAACCGATTTATGTAGGGCGGATATGAGGTTATAGTGTTCTTCTCTCGACTTGTCGTAGGCGGGCGCACGGCGTTGCAGCACGCCCGCCAGTCCCTGCACGTCCAGCTTTTCGCCCTCAGGCAGGTCGAACAGCACCTCCGACATGGTCAGCAGATAGCGCCCGTCGCCGTCGGCCAGGGCCAGCATCGCCTGCCGGGCCTCCGGCGTTAGCGGCAGGGTCCGGTCCATATGCGTCTCGGCCCGGCTCAGCAGCTGATCCAATGCGGCATCGTCCAGCCGCTTCAGCACATAGACCTGACTGCGCGACAGCAAGGCGCCGTTCAGCTCGAAGCTGGGGTTTTCCGTCGTGGCCCCGACCAGGGTCACCACCCCGGCCTCTACGAAGGGCAAAAAACCGTCCTGCTGGGCGCGGTTGAAGCGGTGGATCTCATCGACGAACAGCAGGGTGCTCTGTCCCGCCGCACGCCGCATCCGCGCCGCCTCGAACGCCTTCTTCAGGTCGGCGACGCCCGAAAACACCGCGCTGATCGCCTGATATTCATAGCCGGCCGCCTGCGCCAGCAGGCGCGCGATCGTGGTTTTGCCCGTCCCCGGCGGTCCCCACAGGATCATCGAGCCCAGCCGCCCGGCCTCAATCATGCGCCGGATCGGCCCGCCTGGCCCCAGCAGATGATCCTGCCCGACCACCTCGTCCAGCGTGCGCGGACGCAGGCGGTCGGCCAGAGGGGCGTCGGGGGGCAGAATGCCGGAGGCTTCAAACAGGTCGCTCATGGGTGCGACCTATGTAGGCGTTCGCCAAAGGCTTTTCACGCGTTAGTATGGCGAACCGCCACGGAGACCGCCCCATGACCGACGCCAATCCGAACCAGGGTCCGACTTCTGGCGTGACGCCGCATCTGACAATCCCGTCGCGCGGGGCCTCTGCGGCGATCGATTTCTACATTATCGCCTTCGGGGCCGAGGTGTTGGACCGTCGTCTCGCCGATGACGGCGAGCGGCTGATGCACGCCCACCTGAGAATCAACGGCGCCAGCGTCATGTTGAATGACGAGTTTCCGGAATACGGCGGCTCGCAGGATGTCCGCCCTGCCGGCGTGACCCTGCATCTTCAGGTCTCCGATCCCGACGCCTGGTGGACGCGCGCCATGATCGTCGGCGGCGCGGAACCTGTGCTGGACATGGCCGATCAGTTCTGGGGCGACCGCTACGGCGTCCTGCGCGACCCCTTCGGCCACACCTGGTCGATCGGCGGGCCGACGAAGACCTGACGACCTATCTCAGCACGCCCCGGATCTGGCGGCCGCCGCGATTGACCACGACCTCCCACGGGCCGCGACCGGAACTGGCGGCCTCGACATCGCGGGCCGAGCCGATGGCGCGGCCATTGATGCTGACGATCAGATCGTTCTGACGGAATCCCGCACGCGCCGCATAGCCGCGGCCGGACACGCCGGTCACGATAACGCCCGTCGCGAACGGATCGCCGCCCAGCCGGTCCGCCAGAGCGGGACTAAGCGCCACGACCTCGGCGCCGGCGAAGGGGCCGGACTGGATCGTCACCCCCTGCTTGGGATCAGCGTCGCCCGGCAGAGTTTGCACCCGCGCCGTCAGGGTCTGCGCCCGACCGTCGCGCAGGATGGACACCTGCACCTGATCGTTCGGATTGCGCGAGCCGACGCGGTAGTTCAGCCCGTTCTGGTCGTTGATCTCCTGACCATCGACGGCGGTGATGACGTCGCCCTGACGAATGCCGGCGCGCGCGGCCGGACCGTTTGCGTAGACGTCGGTGACGACCAGCCCCTGCGGTCGGCTCAGGCCCAAGCTGCCGGCGATGTCGCCGGTGACCGTATCGCCCTTCACGCCCAGCCACGGCCGAACCACAGCCGTCGCGCCGCCCAGCGCGCTGTCGACGACCCGCTTGACCATGGCCGCCGGCACTGCGAACCCGACCCCGGCCGAAGAGCCTGAGCGCGAGAAGATGGCGGTGTTGATGCCGATCAGGTCGCCGTCCATGTCCACCAGCGCCCCGCCCGAGTTGCCGGGGTTGATGGCCGCATCGGTCTGGATGAAGGACCCACTGTCGGAAATGCCGGTCTCGGTCCGGTTCAGGGCCGAGATAATGCCGTTCGTCACCGTCTGCCCCACGCCGAACGGATTGCCGATGGCCAGAACCAGATCGCCGACCTGCTGCTCTTCCTGATCGTCGATGGCCAGCACCGGCAGGCGGTCGCTGACGTTCTCCAACCTCAGCACCGCAATGTCGCTGCGCTCGTCGGCCAGAATGACGGTGGCCGGAAACTCGCGCCGATCGTTCAGCACGACCTTGATCTGCTGGGCGCCGTCGATGACGTGGTTGTTGGTCACCACGATCCCGTCAGAGCGGACGATGACGCCAGAACCGACCGATTCCGCCACCCGCGCCTGGGGAATGCCGCCGCCGAAGAATTGGAAGAAGGGATCGGCCTGCACCCGCTGCACGCTGCGCGCCGAAATATTGACCACGGCCGGCGCCGCCGATCGAACCACCGGCGCGAAGCTCGATTTCATCCCCGCCGCATCGGCCGGGGCGGTGCGCGTCGGTTGGGCGAACTCGCCCTCCTGCGCCTTGGAGTTCGAGGGATTGCCGCACGCCGACAGGGCGAAGGCGGCGGCGAGCACGATCGATCGGGTCTTCATGGGCATCCGAGACTGGGGCATCCGAGACTGGCAAGCGTAAAGCGACGCCATTCCGCACCCGGTTTCGGGCTGGATCAAGGCGTATGATGTCATCAACGGACAAGCTTTACAGCCGTTCCGTTCGGCCCCCTGCCCGCCATATTTGCCCTTCGCGCGCAGGATCGCTACATCCGGCGCAACTCCCCATTCAGACGAACCCGAAGGGCGCAACGCACCTCATGGCGCAGCAGTATATTTTCCAGATGCAGGGTCTGACCAAGACCTTCCCCGGCGGCCGAAAGATCTTCGAGAACATCTGGCTCAGCTTCTACAACGACGCCAAGATCGGCGTCGTCGGCGTCAACGGCTCGGGTAAGTCCACCCTGCTGAAGATCATGGCCGGCCTGGACAACGAGTTCAACGGCGAGGCCCGCGCCGCCGATGGCATCAAGCGCGGCTATCTGGAACAGGAGCCCCAGCTCGATCCGGCCCTGAACGTGCGCCAGAACGTCGAGGCCTGGTGCGAAGAGAAGCAGTGGGTCAACCGCTTCAACGAAGTCGCCGCCGAACTGGGCGAAAACTACACCGACGAACTGATGGAGGAGATGACCTCCCTTCAGGAGAAGATCGACGCCGGCGACGTCTGGGACATCGACAGCCGCATCGACCAGGCCATGGGCGCCCTGCGCTGCCCGCCCGACGACTGGGAAGTCACCAATCTGTCCGGCGGTGAAAAGCGCCGCGTGGCCTTGGCCCGCCTGCTGCTGTCCAAGCCCGACATGCTGCTGCTCGACGAACCGACCAACCACCTGGACGCCGAATCCGTCGCCTGGCTGCAGCACCACCTGGAAAATTTCCCCGGCTGCGTCATCCTTGTGACCCACGACCGCTACTTCCTGGACCTCGTCACGAAGTGGACGCTGGAGCTGGATCGCGGCAAGGGCCACCCGCACGAGGGCAACTATTCCTCGTGGCTGGAAGCCAAGACAAAGCGTGTCGTGCAGGAGCAATCGGAATCCGAAGCCCGCCAGCGCGCCCTCACCCGCGAACTGGAATGGGTCCGTTCGGGCGCCAAGGCCCGTCAGGCCAAGTCCAAGGCCCGTCTGGCCGCCTATGAGCGGATGGTCGAGGAACAGGAATCGATGCGCGGCGCCCAGACGCACGCTCACATCCAGATCCCGCCTGGCCCGCGCCTCGGCAACGTCGTTCTGGAAGTCGAGGGTCTGCAAAAGACCTATGGCGACAAGACGCTGTTCGACAACCTGACCTTCAAACTGCCGCCCAACGGCATCGTCGGCGTCATCGGCCCGAACGGCGCCGGCAAGTCGACCATGTTCAAGCTGATCACCGGCCAGGAACAGCCCGATGGCGGCACGATCAAGGTCGGCGAGACCGTCAAACTGGCCTATGTCGACCAATCGCGCGACGACCTGAAGCCCGACGAGACCATCTGGCAGGCCATCTCGGGCGGCACCGATGTGATGATGGTCGGCAAGCGCGAGATCAACACCCGCGCCTATGTCGGCAGCTTCAACTTCAAGGGCGGCGACCAGCAGAAGAAGGTCGGCCAGCTGTCCGGCGGTGAGCGCAACCGCGTCCACCTGGCCAAGACCCTGGCCTCGGGCGGTAATCTGATCCTGCTCGACGAACCGACCAACGACCTGGACATCGAAACCCTTCAGAACCTCGAAGAGGCTCTGGAAGAGTTCGCCGGCTGCGCCGTGGTCATCTCCCACGACCGCTGGTTCCTTGACCGCCTGGCCACCCACATCCTCGCCTTCGAGGGCGACGGCCACGTGGAGTGGTTCGAGGGCAACTTCGAAGCCTACGAACAGGACAAGATGCGCCGCCTGGGCGCCGACAGCATCATCCCCAAGCGCATCCAGCACCAGAAGTTCGGCCGCTGATCGCCTGACCTGACAAGAGGAGCCGCTGCATGACCCAACGCCCCGCCGTTCTCATCATGCAGCGGCATCTTGCGCCGCTCTCGGGATTTCTGGAGAGCGCCTACGACGTCTATCGCTTCTGGGAAGGTCCGCCGATCGAGGCCGCCCACGACATCCGCGTCATGGTCGTCGCCGGCGAGGCGGCCCTGGACAAGGCGCTGATCGAACGTCTGCCCAATCTCGACCTGATCGCCTGTTTCACCTCCGGCTATGACGGGATCGACATCGACTGGTGCCGCCAGCGCGGTCTGCCCGTCACCCACGCCCCCGGCGTCAATCACGAGGATGTCGCCGATCACGCCATGGGTCTGATCCTGGCCGCACGCCGTCAGATCGCATCGGGCGACCGTCAGGTCCGCGCCGGCGGCTGGACCTTCGAGACGCGCACCATCACGACGTCGCTTGCCGGCCAGAAGCTGGGCATCGTCGGCTTGGGCCACATCGGCAAGGCCGTCGCCGACCGCGCCGAGGCCTTCCGAATGGCGGTCAGTTGGTGGGGGCCGCGGCCGCACGACGCCGAATGGCCACGCGCCGACAGCCTTCTGGCGCTCGCCAAGGCCAGCGACATCCTCGTCGTCGCCTGCAAGGCGGACGAGACCAATCGCGGCCTGATCTCGCGGGACATCCTCGAGGCGCTCGGCCCCGACGGCCTGCTGGTCAACGTCTCACGCGGTCAGGTCGTGGACGAGGACGCTCTGATCGCCGCCTTGAAGTCAGGGACGTTGGGTCAGGCCGCCCTGGATGTCTTCATCGAAGAGCCGACAGACCCAGCGCGCTGGGCCGACGTGCCCAATGTCATTCTGACGCCCCACACCGCCGGGGCCACGACCGCCGGGGTGCAGGGCATGCTGATGCTGCTCATCGAAAATCTGCAGGCGCATTTCGCAGGCGAGCCGCTGAAGACGCCCGTCGTCTGACTTCAGCGGGGACGCTGCGGCCGCTCGTCCGCCGTCACCACGCCGTCGCCGTTCTTGTCCATCGCTTTGAAGGCGGCGGCGAGGCCCACGTCGAACTCTTCGCGAGTAATGCGTCCGTCCGCATCGGCGTCGAAGCGCGCCAGCATACGACCGCCTCGCGCATTGGCCAGTTCGCTAGCGTCGACCACGCCGTCTTCATTGGCGTCTAGGCGGTTGAACATCTGGGTCATGCGCGCCTGCATCTGGGCCAGGTTTTCGCGCTCCGGCGGCCGCATCTGTCCGCCCATAGGCCGCCCTGACATTTCAGGTCCAGACATTTGAGGCATGGGCGTCTCGGGAAAGTCGCTCTGGGCCAACGCCGGACTGGCGGCGGCGACAGCAAGAGCGGCTATGAACAGGCTACGCATAAGATCACTCCAAGACGGGTCTGTGGGCTTTAACGCACGCACGAACCATTCCCGTCGGCCCGTTCCGAGAAAGCGATTTCACTTGCCAAATCATATAAGGATATCTTTATATGAGCATATGAGTTTGTCCGCCGATCAAACTGTCGAAGCCCTCCGCGCCGCCGGCGAACCCACCCGTTTGCGCGTCCTGTCGCTGCTGGCCGGCGAAGAGCTGTCGGTCATGGAGATGTCGCGCATTCTGGACCAAAGCCAGCCGCGCGTATCACGCCATCTGAAGCTGATGACCGACGCCGGTCTGATCGAACGCTTTCCCGACGGCGCCCGCGTCTATTACCGCCTGTCGCATGACGCCCAGGCGCGCCGGTTGATCGACACGGTGCTGGACATCCTGGCCGAAGACGCCGGCGAGGCCGATCATCGCCGTCTGGACGAGGTCCGCAAGGACCGCGAGGAAGCCGCCGCCAGCTATTTTGAACAGGTCGCGCCCCAGTGGGACCGCCTGCGTTCGCTCTACGTCAGCGAAAGCGCCGTCGAGGCGGCGCTGGAAAAGGCTGTGGGGCCCGGCCCCTTCGAACGCGTCGTCGATTTGGGCACGGGTTCTGGCCGGATGCTGACCCTTTTCGGCAAGAAGGCGAAGATGTCGGTCGGGCTGGACCTCAGCCAGAACATGCTGAACATCGCCCGCACCAACGTCACCAAGGCGGGTGTGGAGCAGGTCGAACTGCGCCACGGCGATATCTTCGCCACCCGTCTGCCCGCCGCCAGCGCCGATCTGGTGATCGTGCATCAGGTGCTGCACTACCTGTCCGATCCGTCCGCCGCCGTCGCCGAGGCCGCCCGCCTGGTCAGTCCGGGCGGCCGCCTGGTTATCATCGACTTCGCCCCGCACGACTTCGAACATATGCGCGAGGCGCATCAGCATCGTCGCCTGGGCTTCGCCGACAGCGAGATCAACGGCTGGCTCATTGACGGCGGCCTGACGCCATCGGCCCCCATCGCCCTGCCCCACGACGCCGAGGGCCTGACCGTGACCATCTGGACGGCGGAACGCCGCGTCCAGGACAGAAAGACCGCCTGATGGCCTTCTCCGCCTCCCTCAATTTGGCCGACGCTCGCGCCCTGCTGCTGTCGCCGCTCGGCCCCGTAGCCCGCGCCGGATCGAACCGCGACGCCGTGCGCGTCTCGTTCGAATTCTTTCCACCCAAGACCGATGAGGCCGAGGCCAATTTGTGGACGGCGATCCGCCGTCTGGAGCCGCTGAACCCCGCCTTCGTCTCCGTGACCTACGGCGCCGGCGGTTCGACACGCGAGCGGACCCACCGCACAGTTCAGCGCATCATCACGGAAACTTCGCTCCGCCCCGCCGCCCACCTGACCTGCGTCGAGGCCAGCCGGGAAGAAGTCGACGAGGTCATCGAAGGCTATAAGACTATCGGCGTCGACCACATCGTGGCCCTGCGTGGCGATCCGCCTGGCGGGGCTGGCATCGGCGGCGTCTATCAGCCGCGCGCCGACGGCTATGCCAACGCCACCGAGCTGACCGCCGCCATCAGCCGCATCGGCGGCTTCGACGTCACGGTCGGCGCCTATCCCGAACGCCATCCCGAAAGCCCCTCCATCGATCACGACATCGAGGTGCTGAAGGCCAAGGTCGACGCCGGAGCGACCCGCGCCGTTAGCCAGTTCTTCTTCGACATCGACGCCTTCCTGCGGTTCCGCGACCGGGTGCGGGCGGCGGGCGTCACCATCCCCCTGATCCCCGGCGTCATGCCCGTGTCCAACTTCGCTGGTCTTCAGCGGATGTGCGGCGCGTGCGGCGCCAGTATCCCCGACTGGCTGAAGGCGCATTTCGAAGGCCTGGACGACGATCCCGAAACCCGCAAACTGCTGGCCGCCTCGGTCGCCGCCGAGACCTGCGCGCGCCTGCAGGAAGAGGGTTTCTCGGATTTCCACTTCTACACCCTGAACCGCGCCGACCTGGTCTATGCGATCTGTCGCGTTCTGGGCGTGCGCGAGACGGCGGCAGACCAATGACCGCTTCTCTAACTCGGGCAGAACGCATCGCCGCCCTGCATCAGGCGGCCAAGGAACGCATCCTGGTCCTCGATGGCAGTTGGGGTGTCATGATCCAGCGTCGCGGCTTGGACGAGGCCGACTTTCGTGCGGACCGCTTCGTCGCCGCCAACGGCTATGACGAGAAACACCAGATGAAGGGGAACAACGACATCCTCTGCATCACCCGGCCCGATGTCATCGCCGACCTGCACGACCAGTATTTCGCCGCCGGCGCCGACATCTCCGAGACCAACACCTTCTCCGGCACCACCATCGCCCAAGAGGACTACGCCTTGGACGCCCAGGCGGTGTGGGACATCAATCTGGAAGGAGCGAAACTGGCCCGCGCCTTGGCCGACCTCTGGACGGAGAAAGAGCCGCACAAGCCGCGCTTCGCCGCCGGCTCCATCGGCCCGCTGAACAAGATGCTGTCGATGTCGTCCGACGTGAACGACCCCGGCGCCCGCAGCGTGACCTTCGACCAGGTCTATGAGGCCTATCGCCATCAGGTAAAGGCGCTGAACGAGGGCGGCGTCGATCTCTATCTGATCGAAACCATCACCGACACGCTGAACTGCAAGGCCGCGATCAAGGCGATCAAGGATCTGGAAGACGAGGGGCTAGACGCCCTGCCCATCTGGATCAGCGGCACCATCACCGACCGCTCGGGCCGCACCTTGTCGGGCCAGACGGCCGAGGCCTTCTGGAACAGCGTACGCCACGCCAAGCCGTTCGCCGTCGGCTTCAACTGCGCCCTGGGCGCCGACCTGATGCGACCCTTCATCGCCGAGCTGAGCCGCGTCGCCGACACTCTGGTCGCCGCCTACCCGAACGCCGGCCTGCCCAACGCCATGGGCCAGTACGACGAGGAGCCGCACGAAACCGCCCACTTCATCGAGGAATGGGCCGCATCCGGTCTGGTCAACATCGTCGGCGGCTGCTGCGGCACGACGCCGGACCACATCAGGCACGTCGCCGAAGAAGTCGCGCCGCTTAAGCCGCGCGCCATCCCGGAACGGCCGGTGGCCTTGCGACTGTCCGGCCTCGAACCATTCGAGATGGTGGCGTGACCAGCCCCCACGAAACGCACCCCCATTTGGCGGAGCTCTTTGAGCTCCTACCGACGTTGAACAAAGAATCCGCCAGAGGCGCCACGCTGGTTATCTGCAGTCACGTAGATCTATTGCTAGAGCGCATCCTGCTAGCCTTCATGTTGGATGGAGCAGAGTCAAAGCGACTAGTAGGCGGCTTCAACGCGCCGCTAGGGACGATGGCTTCTCGAGCAAACGCTGCTCGCGCGCTCGCTTTAATCAGCGCCCGAGAGTTTGAAGAAATGGAGACCTTAAGAAAGGTCCGAAACGAGTTCGCTCACACAGTTCATTGCAGCTTTTCAGAGAGCAAGGTTATGGCCTTGTGCCGAAAGCTAACGATGGCGGCCGAGAAAATCAGCGAAAGCGACGAGTCGGACGCGACAAAGAGCCGGGCAGCATTTGTGACCAGTGGTGTCTCACTAATCGCAAACCTGATCAACCGCGAAGCGTACGTAATACGACACCGCCTACTGAGTAAGGACTGGCCGACCTGATGCGCCCCACCTTCATCAACGTCGGCGAGCGGACCAACGTTACCGGCTCGGCCAAATTCCGCAAGCTGGTGGTCGAGGGCGACTATTCGGCCGCGCTGGACGTCGCCCGCCAGCAGGTCGAGGCCGGCGCCCAGATCATCGACGTCAACATGGATGAAGGGCTGCTGGACGGCGTCGTCGCCATGCGGACCTTCCTGAATCTGATCGCGGCCGAGCCCGACATCGCCCGCGTGCCGGTGATGATCGACAGCTCCAAATGGGAGGTGATCGAGGCGGGCCTGAAATGCGTCCAGGGCAAGCCCATCGTCAACTCGATCAGCATGAAGGAAGGCGAACAGGCTTTCCGCGACCATGCGATCAAATGCCTGCGCTACGGCGCCGCCGTCGTGGTCATGGCGTTCGACGAGGTCGGCCAGGCCGACACCGCCGCCCGCAAGATCGAGATTTGCACCCGCGCCTATGACATCTTGGTCAACGAGGTCGGCTTCCCGCCTGAAGACATCATCTTCGACCCCAACATCTTCGCCGTGGCGACAGGGATCGAGGAGCACGACAACTACGCCGTCGACTTCATCGAGGCGACGCGGGCGATCAAACGCACCCTCCCCTACGCCCGCGTCTCGGGCGGGGTGTCGAACGTCTCGTTCAGCTTCCGCGGCAACGAGCCGGTGCGCCGGGCGATCCACAGCGTCTTCCTGTACCACGCCATCAACGCCGGCATGGACATGGGAATCGTCAACGCCGGCGACCTGCCGGTCTATGACGACATCGACGCCGAACTGCGCGAGGCGGTCGAGGATGTGATCCTGAACCGGCCGCAGCGGACCAATGTCTCGAATACCGAGCGTCTGGTCGACATGGCGCCCCGTTACAAGGGCGAGAAGGGCCAGGCCCGCGTCGTCGATTTGAAATGGCGCGACCAACCGGTCGGCAAGCGGATCGAACACGCCCTGGTGAACGGCATCACCGAGTTCATCGAGGCCGACACCGAAGAGGCGCGCCTGGCGTCAGAGCGCCCGCTGCACGTGATCGAAGGCCCGCTGATGGATGGGATGAACGTGGTCGGCGACCTGTTCGGCTCGGGCAAAATGTTCCTGCCGCAGGTGGTGAAGTCCGCCCGCGTGATGAAACAGGCCGTCGCCTGGCTGGAACCCTTCATGGAGGCCGAAAAGGCCGGCAAGCCCCGCGAACAGGCGGGCCGCATCCTGATGGCCACCGTCAAGGGCGACGTCCACGACATCGGCAAGAACATCGTCGGCGTCGTGCTGCAATGTAACAACTACGAGGTCATCGATCTCGGCGTCATGGTCCCGGCCGACCGCATTCTGGACGAGGCCAAGGCCCACAACGTCGACATCATCGGCCTGTCCGGTCTGATCACCCCGTCGCTGGACGAAATGGTCTTTGTCGGCGCCGAGATGGAGCGGCGCGGCTTCGACATCCCTTTGCTGATCGGGGGCGCTACCACCAGCCGCACCCATACGGCGGTCAAGATCGAGCCCGCCT
The DNA here is from genome assembly GCF_002500885.1 of Brevundimonas sp. UBA7838. Lineage (NCBI taxonomy): Bacteria > Pseudomonadati > Pseudomonadota > Alphaproteobacteria > Caulobacterales > Caulobacteraceae > Brevundimonas > Brevundimonas sp. UBA7838. The sequence goes on along the minus strand of NZ_DLTK01000127.1, from coordinate 7,078 downwards.
ATCGCCGGGGCTCGACCACCTATGTCGTCGACGCGTCGCGCGCCGTCAGCGTCGTTTCGGGGCTGCTGTCCAAGACCGAGCGCGCGAAGAACGAGGCCGCCACCCGCGACGAATACATCCGCATCCGCGAGCAATACGCCCGCGGCCAAGAAGTAAAGGCCCGAGCGACCCTGGCTCAGGCGCGCGAGAATCGCTTCCGCATCGACCCCGCCCAGCCCATGCCCGGCAAGCCGTCTTTCCTCGGCGTTAAGGCGTTCGACGCCTGGGATCTGCAGGATCTGGCCGACCACATCGACTGGACACCCTTCTTCGCCAGTTGGGAGTTGATCGGCCGCTATCCGCTGATCTTGGACGACGAGATCGTCGGCGAGGCCGCGCGTGACCTGTTCGCCGACGCGCAGGTCATGCTGAAGCGGATCATCGACGAGAAATGGTTCACGGCCAAAGGCGTCGTCGGCTTCTGGCCGGCCCGCGCCGACGGCGACGATGTCATCGTCTTCGCCGACGAAGGCCGCGACGCGGAGATCGCCCGCTTCCACACCCTGCGCCAGCAGATCAAGAAGTCGAACGGCAAGCCGAACCTGGCCCTGTCCGACTTCATCGCCGAAGACGGCGACGACTACATCGGCGCCTTCGCCGTTACCGCCGGTCACGGCGAGCTGGAAATCGCCAAACGGTTCAAGGACGCCGGCGACGACTATTCCGCCATCCTCGCCACGGCCCTGGCCGACCGCCTGGCCGAGGCCTTTGCCGAACGACTGCACAAGGAAGTTCGCACCACCCTGTGGGGCTATGCCGCCGAGGAAACGACCGACATCGATGCGCTGATCGCCGAACAATACCAGGGTATCCGCCCTGCCCCGGGCTATCCGGCCCAGCCTGATCACACGGAAAAGGCCACCCTCTTCCGCCTGCTGCAGGCCGAAGACCACGCCGGCATGGCCCTGACCGAAAGCTTCGCCATGACGCCGCCGGCCTCGGTCTCGGGCCTCTATTTCGGCCATCCGGGCAGCCACTATTTCGGTGTCGGCAAGATCGATCTAGACCAGGTCGAAGACTACGCCCGCCGCAAAGGCTGGGAGGTCGCCACGGCTGAGCGCTGGCTGGCGCCCATCCTCAACTACGATCCCTACGCCGCCAAACGCGAAACGGCGGCTTGAGCCAGGCTCAAGCCGCCGTCTGTCATCCGGTAACCGCCGAACCGATCAGTTGATGCCAACGCTCTCCAGCGTGGCGGGCGGCGTGGTGATGTTGTCGCGCAGGCGGCGCGCGGCGTGCTCGCAGCGGCCCGGCAGACCGAAGAACAGGCCGAACGACTGGCTGCGCGCCTCGGCATCGGGATTGGCCATCAGCGGGGCCCATTGCGCCTTGACGGCGGCGACGGCCTGCTCAGCCTCGGCCTTTGAAGCCGCCGATTGGCGCGGCGCGGCCGCAGCCAAGGCGCTACGGAAATCCTGGGCTTCGAGACGGCCCAGACGCACCAGCTCGACATCCTCCGGCGCACGCGACGTCAGCGTCTCGCCCAGATCGGCATGTCCGGTCACCAGCGCATCGCACCACGCCACCAGCGGATAGTCGGCGCTTGGCGCGCCCCGCGGCAACGGCCGTGCATAGGCGATGGCCTCGCGCGTCTTCAACGCATCGGCCGTCTCGCCCGAGCGATTACCCGTCACGATCGGTCCATCCTGAGTTTGAGCGACCGCCGCGCCGGCAGCCAGCAGCGACAGGACCGACAGTCCGGGAACGACAAATTTCAGCATGATCTTCCTTGGAGGGGCGCGCCGCAAACAGGCGACGATCCGTAACGCTCGCCCACCCGAATGGTTTTTCTACGGCGCCGCTTAAACGAAAAAGGCGGCGGAGCGTTGCTCCGCCGCCTCAGTCTCGTGTCGTTGACCGGCCTTAGAACTTGGCCGTCAGACCGACGTAGTAGCGGCGACCCAGCACGTCATAGGTCGACGGGTCGGTGTTGGCCTGAACGCCGGGAACGAAGACGTTCGGCTGTTCGTCGGTCAGGTTGTTCACGCCGCCGCGCAGCGACACCGTGTCGTTGATGGACCACGAACCGTTCAGATCGAAGTAGTCGATGGAAGGCAGAACCTCGGTGGTGTTGATCACCGTGATTTCGCCAACCCGACGCCAGCGTGCGCCGACCGAGAACGGACCGCTCGCCCAAGTCACCGAGCTCAAAGCCTTCCATTCCGGGAAGGTATTGCCGAACGAGCTGTCGATCGTGCCCGTACGGTCCGTGAAGGCGCCGCCTTCGACGACGTTGTCTTCGTAGTTCTCCAGCCAGCTGATGACCGTGTTGAACTTCAGACGGCCCCAATCGCCGCCACCGATGTCGGCGATGTTGAAGGCCCAGTCGGCTTGGAAGTCAACGCCGGACGTTCTGATCATGCCAAGGTTGGCCTGATTTTCAATCGCGCCGACAATGTTGCCGGACAGCGGATCGCGGCTAAACAGTTGGCAATAGCTGTTGGCGTTGCTGAAGGTGGGGTTTTCGCCCGTGACGTTGAAGCAGCCGGCCAGCGAGTCGTCGGCCGCAATCGATCCGATCGCATCGGTGATTTCGATGTTGTAGTAATCGATCGAGGCCGAGAAGCCCGACAGCCAGGGCGACGCGAACTGCGATTGATACACCAGACCGGCCGACCAGCTGTCCGACGTCTCTTCAAACAGGTTCGGGTTACCGCCGGTGCGGCTTTCGACCTGGTTGTTGGAGAAGGTGTAGCGATCGATCGCCTGAGCCGAAATGCCTTGCGCCAAGCACAGTGCACGGACGGCGGCGGCGTTAGACCCCTGGCGGAAGCTGCTGCGGATGTCGCAGGGATCACCGCCAGTGCCCGTCGCCGACGGCGCGCCGATGCTCGGGAAGTTCGTGCTTGCGGTGGCGAACAGTTCGCCGATCGAAGGTGCACGGACCGAGCGGCTATAACCGCCACGTGCGCGCAGGCCGCCAGCGACAGTCCAGTCTAGCTCCGCACGATAGGCCTGCGTGCCGCCAGCGGTGCTGTAGTCGGCGTAACGATAGCCGAGGTTCAGATCCAGTTGCTCGACAAAAGGCAGATCCGAGAGCAGCGGGACCAGCGCTTCGATGAACAGTTCCTTGGAGTTCGTACCACCGCTCAGGGAAGGCGTCGGGTTGAAGCCGGCGATTTCCGAACCACCGACGTTGCCGCCGTCCGGCTGGCCATTTGCGCCCAAGTGAGGCGTGACGGCGTTTTGTTGAGCGAGCGAGGAGTCCGCGCCGAAGGCGAAGTCGTCTTGGCGATACTGAGCGCCGAGGGCGACACGAACTTCACCGGCCGGCAGATCGAACGCCTTGCCTTGCAGCGACGCTTCAATGACGCGTTGTTCGGTCACGGTCGAGTTACGCGCCGAACGACCGATGTAGTTGATGCACTCCGCCGACAGGTCCGTCACGCCAAACGGATCGAAGCCGCCCGCGCAAAGGCTGCGACCGCCGTCCGCAGCGTCCAGCAGTCGCTGAACCGACGAGCGAGACACGTTGCCGGTTTGAGTGGTCGTATTGGAAACGCGGCCATACGAACCGTAAACGTCGTACGTCCAGGTGCTTTGCGGAACCTGACCACGGACGCCCGTGGTGATCTGATAAATGTTGTACTCTTCCGTCGAGTGGCGACCGCCCAGCGCGGTGAAGCGCTTGTTCAGCAGGAAGGAGCCGTTCGGATTGGCACGGGAATTCAAAAACGTTCGGAGATCAGCCGTGATGAACGGATTAGTCGCCGGGACGCGGAAGCCGGTGCCGCTGGCCGCAGGGCTAGCCGCCAGTTCGGTGTCGGCGACATACTGGGTGAACAGCGCATTGGCATAGACCTCGGCGTTGTCATTGATCTTGTAACGGCCGCCACCGTAGACGTTGTAACGGTCAAGCGGCAGTTGCAGATAGTTCAGCGGGCCTGTGTTGAACGTATAGTTGGCGCCGGGCGCCGTGTACTCCGCGCCGGCTCCAGCCGGATTCTTGACGTTCAACTTGCCGGTGTACGAGAACAGCGTGTTGTCATCGTTGAAACCGAACGCGCCCGTTTCGACCAGGTCCGGGCTGTTGAAATAGGCTCTGACCAAAGCCAAGCTAGGCAGGTTGTTGCTATCGAAGATCGTCGAACCCAGGGGCGAAGTGCCGGACGGACCGGACACCGCCGAGAAGTCACGCGCGGCGTTGAAGATCACGTCGCGGGTCGAACGGCCGAGCGACAGCACCATGTTGCCGCGGTCATCGTCGAAGTTGCCGCCGACGGTGACTGAATAGCTCTCGGTCTTGCCGTCGCTGCGATCGGTTTCACCGTATTGGGCGTCGACCTGAACGCCCGAGAAGTTCTCGTCGAGGATGAAGTTTGCGACGCCAGCCAGGGCGTCCGAACCATAGGCCGCCGAAGCGCCGCCCGAGATGACTTCGATGTTCTTGATCAGGGCAGTCGGGATCAGGTTGACGTCAACCGAACCGTCCGAGTTCGACGGCACGACGCGACGGCCGTTCATCAGAACCAGCGTGCGGTTCGAGCCGAGGTTACGCAGGTTGATGTTGGCCTGGCCGCCATTGGACGGATTGTTCGAGGTCGACGAGATCGACGGGGTGAATTGCGGCAGATCGTTGATCAAGGTGTCGATCGTGACCGAACCCGTCGCCTGGAAGTCTTGGGCGGTGACGGTGACGATCGGGCTGGTCGAACGATAGTCCTGACGGGCGATGCGCGAACCCGTGACGACGATCTCGCCGACGTCGGTCGCTTGGTCGTCAGCCGACTGTGCGAACGAGGGCGTAGCGGCCATCGCCAAAGCGGCGCCGCCGATAATCGTGGTTGCCAGAAGGCCGCGACGATATCTGTTGGTGTTCAAGGCTTGTTCTCCCAGAAGAGCCAAGTTCGTTAGAAACGAACTGCTCAATACATTAGCCATTTGCCGATCATGCGATCGGTTGGGCGCGAGAGCATACCAACGCAGGCGCCAAGTCCAGCGAGAAGGTGGCGCTTGAACACATTGGCGACACGCCTGTCGCAAAGACGACACACCGTAGTCGCTACCGCGACATCGAACACACCTTGATTTCTAGTGATATACTGGCCGCCAACTTAATGAGATGAAGAAGATTATGACCCTCTCAGCTGTCGTAAGCGCCAAGAAAATCACCGTTCTATCGGTTGCATCGGTTATTTTTTGGTCAAACCATGCTCTGGCGCAGCAAGATTTGTCTTCGTCGGGGAGCGAGCTGGTCGGAGCCGTCACGCAATGCACGACGATTGAGGCCAACGCCGCCCGGCTAGCGTGTTTCGACGCCGCCGCAGCTCGATTGGCAGCCGCCGGCGAGGTCGCGATCGTCAGCCGGCAGGATGTGGAGCAGAATCAACGCCGGTTGTTCGGTTTTAACGTCACAGGCTTGAACCCCTTCAGCGGGTCAGGGCGGTCGGAAGAGTTGCAGTCCATCTCGGCGACGATGACATCAGCCCGAAACCTTGGCAGGGGGGAATGGTCAATCACGCTGAATGACGGCTCCGTGTGGCGAAAGACCGACGGCGTAGACGTGCTCTTTTCGGCTGAGCGGCAGTATCCAGTGACTGTGCGCAGGGCGGCGTTGGGAAGCTACATGATGAAGGTGGCGAACGATCCGCCCTTCCGTGTACGCCGCGAGTAGGCCTCTAGCGTTGGATCATCACCCGCGTCGCATAGGGCGCGGGCTCCGGCGTGCAGGAGGCGGCGATCAGTTGCACCGCGGCGAGACATAGGATCGCCGCCGCGACGAACGGAAGCCGATTTGATACAGCGTTGGCGATCGAACGGGCCATTGTGGGCGCTCCAGGCATGATTACCGAGACGTTAACGCAAGCTCTGCGCCAAACGCTGGGATCGCGATGATCCCGTTCGTGAGGACGTTCGATTTCGCCTATGGGCGGTGCGATCAGTTGTCGCCGTTGATCCAGCGGGTGATTGCAGACAATCCGGGGCCTTTCACCTTCACCGGGACGGGGACCTATATCGTCGGCCGACCTGACCAAGCGGCCGAAATCGCGGTGATCGATCCGGGGCCGCTGGATCATGCGCATCTGGCGGCGCTGATAGCGGCGGTCGAGGGGCGGCGGGTCAGCCATGTGCTGGTGACGCATACGCATCGGGATCATGCGCCTCTGGCCCGGCCGTTCGCCGAGGCGACCGGAGCACGGATTTGGGCGGCCCGGCCTCCGATGCGGGAAACGCATGCGTCGGGTGCGCTTGACGAGGATGAGGATGCGGACTTCGCGCCCGATGTGGTGCTGACGGGCGGCGAGGTCATCGAAGGCGACGGCTGGACGATCGAGGCGATGTTCACGCCCGGCCATGCGTCAAATCACATGGCCTTCGTCCTGCGCGAGGAGAACGTCCTGTTTTGCGGCGACCATGTCATGGGCTGGTCGACGACGGTCGTGGCGCCACCGGATGGGAACATGCGTCAGTATATGGCCAGCCTGGAGGCGGTGATCGCGCGCGACTTCGATGTGTTGTGGCCGACGCACGGGGCGCCGGTGACGCAGGTGCGGCCGTTTCTAGAAGCCTATCGCGCGCATCGGCTGAAGCGGGAGGCGCAAGTTCTCCAACGGCTGGAGGCGGGGGATCGCACGATCGCGCAGATGGTCCCGGTTCTGTACGCCGCCGTCGATCAGCGGCTGTGGCCGGCCGCTTCGCTGTCGGTGCTGGCGCATCTGATCAAGCTGGTCGAGGACGGCGCGGCGACCAGCGATGAGGCGCCCGGCCTGTCGGCGCAGTTCCGGCTGACTTAGCGTCCCGCCTCCAGGTTTCGGGTGATCTTGGCGGCGAGGCGGCAGGTGGCGCCGCCGTCGGGACGGCTGTTGCGAGCAGCGACGCGAATGTCGGTGCGGCCGGGGCGGATGCGAACGACGGCGTCGGTGGCGAAGCCGAACCAGGCGCCGGCGTGCACGGCTTCGACCTGGAAGGTTGTGGCGCGGGTGACGACGAAGCCGGCGTCGACCAGCGCCGAGGTCGCCTGCTGGGCCAGGACCTGGGTCGGGATGGCGTCCACACCGTCACAGGTCTGGGGCGCGCCGCTGCGCACGCCGGCGGCGCG
>NZ_DLTK01000145.1:0-5152 GCF_002500885.1 Brevundimonas sp. UBA7838 | reverse complement strand
GCCGCCGATGCCGAAGAAGCCCGACATCACGCCCGTGGCCAGGCCCGTGCCGACGAGCTTGGGTGCATTGCGCCGATCAAGCTGGACGTTCGGGTCTCCGCCGGCGGAGCGGCCCCGCAACATCAGTACGCCGACGACCAGCATCAGGACGGCGAAAAGGGCCAGCAGCTTCTGACCATCCACGGCCTTGCCCAGGCTCGAACCCAGAAAGGCTCCGAGCACCCCGGCGACCGCGAACAGACTGGCAATTTTCCATTTCACCGTGCCGTGGCGGGCATGATTGATCACATTGGCGAAGGCGTTGGCGGCCACGGCGAAGGCGCTGGTGCCGATCGCCAGGTGCGGCTCCTTGACCCCGACCAGATAGACGATCAGCGGCACGGCCAGGATGGACCCGCCGCCGCCGACCAGGCCCAGGGTGAAGCCGACGAGCGAGCCGGCGCCGGCGCCGAGGCCGTACTGCAGCGGAGACAGGTCCATGATCAGGCTCAGGCGACAGCAGGGCGAAGCTGGGGGGCGGGTTCGATGTGGTGGGGGCCGGCCAGCCATTCGCGACCGCGCAACATCCCAAGCCAGTAGATTTCGGGCAGGGCCTGGGCCTTCAGATGCCAGGCCAGACGGGTCGGCTTGGTCCCGTCGAGCATCCATTTCGGGAAGCTGGGCAGGAGCTTGCCGCCATAGCCGAACTCGGCCAGCACGATCTTGCCGCGCTCGACCGTGAGCGGACATGAGCCATAGCCGTCATAGACCGCCCGCATCGGCTGGCCGTCCAGCAGCGACAGGATGTTCTCGGCCACCACGGGCGCCTGTTTGCGGGCGGCCGCAGCAGTCTTGGCGTTGGGTGCCGAACAGGCGTCGCCCAGACCGAAGACGTTTTCGAACCGCTTGTGGCGCAAGGTGGCGTCATCCACCTCGATCCAGCCGCTTTCGGCGGCCAGCGGACTTTCGCGAATGAAGTCCGGCGCCGTCTGCGGCGGGCAGACGTGCAGGAAGTCGAACTCGCGCCGAACCTGGCGAACTTCACCGTCCGCACCGGTCACGGCGAAGGTCGCGATCCGCGCCGGGCCGTACACCGCCACCAGTTTCGATCCGAAGTTCAGGTCGATGCGGTATTTGCTGACATATTCCATCAGGGCCGGAACGTAGTCCTTGACCCCGAACAGCACCGGGCCGGCGTTGTGGAATTCGATCTCGATGTCGTTTCGACCGTGGTCGCGCCAGTGATCGGCCGACAGATACATGGCCTTCTGCGGGGCGCCGGCGCATTTGATCGGCATGGGCGGCTGGGTGAAGATCGCCCGACCGCTCTGCATCGCCTGGACCAGCTTCCAGGTGTAGGGCGCGGTCTCATAGCCGTAGTTGGAGGTGACGTTGTTGCGCCCGAGCGTTTCCGCCAGGCCCGGAATGGCGCCCCAGTCCAGCTTCAGTCCCGGCGCCGCGACCAGCATGCGATAGCCGATCCAGCGGCCGTCGGTCAGTTCGACGCGATCGTGGATGGGGTCGAAAGCCGCGACCGAGCCGCGCACCCACTGGGCGCCTTGGGGGATCAGGTCCTCGGTGCGGCGCCGGGTCCGCTCGGGCGTGAAGACGCCGGCGCCGACCATGGTCCAGCCGGGCTGATAGTAGTGATGTTCGGATGGCTCGACGATGCGGACATCAAGGTCGGGGCGACGACGCAGGAGGCTGGCGGCTGTGGCGATGCCGGCGGATCCGCCGCCGACGATCAGGACATCGCAGGACTCCAGGGGGGCGTACTGGGCGCTCATGACGCGGCTCCTTCGAGACGGGGACGCAGGGCGCCGAGGTCGTAGCCGGCGCTCTTGGCGCGTGCGATCAGATCGTCAGCGCTTATCGAGGCGACGTTCGCCAGCGCCCACAGGGTGGTCGTGCGCGTGCCGGTGCGGCAGAAGCCGAACACAGGCTGGGGCAGGTTGGCCAGAGCCTCGCGGAAGTCCGCCACGTCCTGGTCGGAGATTGCGCCGCCGACCACGGGAACATGGGCGAAAGCCAGTCCCGCAGCCTCGGCGGCCTGGCGCAGATCTTCGGAGCTGGGCTGGCCGGGCTCTTCGCCGTCGGGTCGGTTGGAGATCACCGACCGGAACCCTTGGGCCGCGATGTCGGGCAGGTCTTCCGGGGCGATCTGGGGCGAGGCGGACAGGGCCTCGTCCAAAGGGCGAATATGCATGGCTTTGTCTCCCTAGGGTCTTTTCTGGTTCAGGCGTTTCGGTCGAGGGTCAGGCGGAACAGCGCCATGCCGGCCGCGAGGGCGCCGACGAAGACGAAGGCCTGCCAGGCGCCGGTCGTCAGCGCCGCAAGCGCCGGGCCGGGGCACAGGCCGACCAAGCCCCAGCCAAGGCCGAACAGGGCGGCCCCGCCGACCAGAGGGGTGTCGATGGTCCGGCCCTCGGGCACATGGAAGGTGTCGGCCGCGACCGGAGCCTCCATGCGCCGGCGGATCAGCCAGGCTATGGCGGAGGGGATCAGCGCCCCGCCCATGACGAAGGCCAGAGAGGGGTCCCAGGCGCCCGTCACATCCAGGAAGGCCAGGACGCGGGCCGGGTTGATCATGTCGGACACCACCATGCCGGCGCCGAACAACAAGCCGCACAGGACGGCGACGATCAGCCGGCTCACGCCAGGCCTCCCAACAGGTGGCGGGTGACGAAGACGGTCAGGGCCGCGACGGCCATGAAGACGCCGGTGGCGACGATGGAGCGGGGCGACAGGCGGGCCAGGCCGCAGACGCCGTGGCCGCTGGTGCAGCCCGAGCCCCAGCGGGTGCCGAAGCCGACGATCAGGCCGCCGAGCACCAGCAGCCAGACCTCCGAAGTGATCTGCACCTCGGGCCTGCGGATCAGGGCCGAGGCCAGGGCCGCGCCGCCCAGCAGGCCGGCGATGAAAAGCAGGCCCAGAATGCGCGGCGCGCCTTTTGACAGGCCGGTCGCTGCGGCGGTCAGGCCGGAAATCCCGGCTACGCGCCCATTCAGCAACAGATAGAGACCGGCCGACAGGCCGACCAGCAGACCGCCGGCCAGCGGCCAGATGAAGGGAAGAGGCTCAAGCATCGGAGCCTCGCCTCACAGCGCGTTCAGCGGGACCTTGAGGTAGCGCACCCCATTGTCCTCGGGCTCGGGCGGGCGGCCGCCGTTCATGTTCACCTGAACCGACGGCAGGATCAGCTTGGGCATGGGCAGGGTGGCGTCGCGCTGGGTGCGCATGGCCACGAACTCGTCCTCGCTGACGTCGTCGCGAATATGGATGTTGCCTGTCCGCTGGGCACCGATGGTGGTCTCCCAGGCGAACTCGGTCCGGCCCGGCGGCGCCTTGTAGTCGTGACACAGGAAGACCCGCGCCTCGTCCGGCAGGGAGGTCAGGCGATGGATCGAGCGGTACAGGGTCCGGGCGTCGCCGCCGGGGAAGTCGCAGCGCGCCGTACCATAGTCGGGCATGAACATGGTATCGCCGGGGAAGACGGCGTCGCCGATGACATAGGCCAGACAGGCCGGGGTGTGGCCGGGCACGTGCAGGACCGTGGCCTTCAGACCACCGATCTCAAACCGGTCGCCGTCGTTGAACAGATGGTCGAACTGGCTGCCGTCGCGGCGGAAGTCGGTCCCTTCGTTGAAGATCTTGCCGAAGACCGCCTGGACGGTGAGGATTTCATGGCCAATCGCCAGCTGACCGCCGAGCTTTTCCTGGAGATAGGGCGCCGCCGACAGGTGATCGGCATGGGCGTGCGTCTCGAGCAGCCACTGAACCGTGAGACCTTCGGATTTCACGTAATCAATGAGCGCATCGGCCGAAGCGTGCGTGGTGCGGCCCGACGCCGGATCGTAGTCCAGCACGCTGTCAATGATGGCGCAGACGTCGGAGCCGGGATCGCGCACGACGTGGCTGACGGTGAAGGTGGCTTCGTCGAAGAACGATTTCACGACAGGGCGTTGGCGAGGATCGCCCAGCGCGGCGCGCACGATGTCGGCGGCGTCGTCGCGGGCGGGGTCGGGTGTGGGCGAGGACATGACGTGTCTCCGTTTCGGTGACTCAACACATATACTCATTCATAGTTCGTGCAAGTATGTATTTTAATGTAGCGGAAACGGTGGGATGCGCTTAGCGTGCGGCTATGGACACGATCGACACCGGGCCAGCCGTCTATCCCCCCGCAATGCGCGCCCTGCGCATCAACGATACGGCGCCGGACTTCACGGCGCGCACGACTCAGGGCGAAAGGCGCCTCAGCGACTACCGTGGACGCTGGCTGGTGCTGTTCTCGCATCCGGCGGACTTCACGCCGGTCTGCACCAGCGAGTTCGTGGCCCTGGCCCGGCAGGCCGACGCCTTCGCGGCGATCGACTGCGATCTGATGGCCCTGTCGGTGGACAGTCTGTATTCGCACCTGGCCTGGCTGAAGGACATCTTCCGCCGCTTCGGCGTGAAGGTGCCGTTCCCGATCATCGAAGATCCCTCCATGGCCATCGGCCACGCCTTTGGCATGGTGGACGCCGGCTCGAGCGACAGCGCCACGGTGCGCGCGACCTTCGTGATCGATCCCGAAGGCGTGGTGCGCGCCATCAGCTGGTACCCGATGAACATCGGCCGCTCGGTTGATGAGTTGCTGCGTCTCGTCACCGCCCTGCAGACCTCGGACCGTGAGGCGGCCTCCACGCCGGCGGGCTGGACGCCCGGCGACGCACTGCTGGAGCCGGCCGCCACCACACTGGACGCCGCCATCGCCGACGGTGACGGCGATGCACCCTGGTACTATCGCGAGCGCAGCGCATGACCGACGATCAAGCGGCCGCGATGGAGCGGTTGAAGGAAAAGGCGCCGGAGGCCGCAGAGCTGTTGCGCCAGCTGGCCAACGCCAACCGGCTGCTGATCCTGTGTCATATCGCCGAAGAGGAGCGCTCGGTGGGCCAGCTCGAGGCGGACCTCGGCATCAAGCAGCCGGCGCTATCCCAGCAACTGGCAGAGCTGCGCCAGTATGGCCTGGTCAAGACCCGCCGTCAGTCCCGCTCGATCTTCTATTCGATCGCCGACGAGCGCGCCCAGGCGGTCATGGGGATGCTCTACGAAATCTTCTGCGGCGATGCGAAGGCGGTCGGCGCGCGAGCCGCCGCCCCGGCGCCCCGCACATCGACGCCGGCGCGCG
>NZ_DLTK01000153.1:0-43451 GCF_002500885.1 Brevundimonas sp. UBA7838 | reverse complement strand
TTCGAACTTTTCCTTGGCCATGGCCAAACTCCTGATGGCCCGGGTCCGTCAGCGGAGGGGCGCGATGCTGATCTTTTAAAAACCTGGAGCGGGTAGACGGGATCGAACCGACATCCTCAGCTTGGAAGGCTGCTGCACTACCATTGTGCTATACCCGCGCGGAGACTGCGGAAGTTCTTTCGGAACGCCGCAGCCGGTTCCTCTCCGTCGTCCTGATCCGTCGTATCCGTCAAGGCGCGTGGTGGGGGAAGAAGGACTCGAACCTTCGAAGCTTACGCAGGGGATTTACAGTCCCCCCCCTTTGCCACTCGGGACATTCCCCCAGCGCGCCTTGTCGAACCGTCGGACCCCTCGTTTCCGCCCATAAAGAAGCGGGACGAAACAAAAGCCTTCGGCTTGTCGCCTCCTCTAGGATAGAGGGGGCGCCCAGACCCGAAAGCCCTTGGGGCTCCAAATCGGAGGGCGTCTTATAGTGTCGTCGAAATCAGAACGCAACGACCGTAAAAGCGGTAAAAAACCGGTCTTCGGAAACCGTCCCGATGGCCCCCGCGACAAGGGCCAAAAGCCCGCTGCGCAAGGGTTTGGCCGGCGCGAGGAAACTCCTCGCCAGCCCCGTTCGCCCGATCGGGGCAAGTCGGACGCCGATAATTTTCTGTGGGGCCGACATCCGGTTTTGGCCGCTCTGGCGAATCCCGCCCGTCGCGGCATGGGTCGTCTGCTGGCCACGGCCGAGCGCGCCGCCGAGATCGAGAACAATGCTCTCGCAAACGGCCATAAGATCGAGGTGGTCGATATCCAGGCCCTGACCCGGATGCTGCCCCCCGGCGCCGTGCATCAGGGACTGGCCTTCAAGGTCCAACCGCTGGAGGGCGTGTCGCTGGAAGAGCTGGCCGAGCCGGCTGAGGGCGTCATCGTCATGCTGGATCAGCTGACAGACCCCCAGAACGTGGGCGCCATCTTCCGATCGGCCCTGGCCTTCGGCGCGCGGGGGATCATCGTTCAGGACCGGCATGCTCCGGCCCTGGCCGGCGCCCTGGCCAAGGCGGCCGTCGGCGCCACCGAACGCCTGCCCCACGCCCGCGTCACAAATCTGTCCCGTGCGCTGGAGCGGCTGGCCGATCTGGGCTGGCGCGCGGTCGGCCTGGACGGGACGGGCGAACAGACGCTGGAAGAAGCGCTGGGTCATCAGCCGACCGTTCTGGTCATGGGGTCCGAAGGCGACGGCATCCGTCGTCTGGTCGCCGAACACTGCGACGTCCTGGCCAAGATCCCCATGCCGGGCGGATTCGAGAGCCTGAACGTCTCCAATGCTGCGGCGGTTGCGCTTTATGAAGCGGCGCGCGCGCAACGCGGCTGACAGAACGCCGCACCGAGGCTAAGGAGCGGAAATGGAATTCCTTTCGTCTCCCGAACTCGCCAGCCAGGCCACGGCCCTGGGCCAGGTCCTGCTGATGGATCTCGTCCTGGCCGGCGACAACGCCGTCGCCGTGGGCCTGGCCGCCGCCGCCCTGCCCCAGGACCAGCGCAAGAAGGCCATTCTGATCGGCCTGGCCGCCGCCGTCGTCATGCGAATCGGCTTTGCGCTGATCACCGTGCAACTGCTGGCCCTGGTCGGCCTGCTGCTGGCAGGCGGCCTGCTGTTGCTGTGGGTGTGCTGGAAGATGTGGCGCGAACTGCGCGAGCAGGCGACGCACGACCAGGCCGAGGCCGAAAAGGAACTCGAACTGGCCATGAGCATCGAGCACGGCTCTGGTCCGTCGCCCGAGGAACTGGGCCTGAAGCGCAAGAGCTTCGGCGCCGCCCTGCTTCAGATCATGGTCGCCGACATCACCATGTCGCTGGACAATGTGCTGGCCGTCGCCGGCGCGGCGCACGAACACCCCTGGATCATGGTCTTCGGGCTGGTCCTGTCGATCGCCCTGATGGGCGTCGCCGCCACCTATATCGCCAAGCTTCTGCACCGCTTCAGCTGGATCGGCTACATCGGTCTGGTCGTCGTCCTTTATGTCGCCCTGCACATGATCTGGGACGGCGCCCGTCAAGTGGTGGTGCGCACCGGCCATATGGACGAGTTCAACGCCTCGGCCCCCGCCTTCCTTGAGATCGGTCCCGAGGAGGCGGCCAAACATCTGGGCCAGAAGCGCACAGAGGACAGCCCGACGCCGGCGCCCGCCGAACCGACGGTCGCGCCATGACCGTCGCCACGGTCACCGTCGAAGACGCCGCCGCCTGGCTGCAGGCCGGCGAAGCGGTGCTGATCGATGTGCGCGAGCCGGACGAGTTCGCCGCCGCCCGCATCGACGGCGCGATCCTGGCCCCGCTCAGCCAGATGCCCGCCGCCTGGGAAGCGCTGGACCTTCCGGCCGACAAGAAGATCATCGTTCAATGCCTGAAGGGCGGCCGCAGCCACCAGGTCTGCGCCTTCGTCGGGCCGACCGGTCCCGAGGGCCAGCTGCTGTTCAACCTGACCGGCGGCATCCAGGCTTGGAATGCGGCGGGGCTTCCCGTCGTGTTCGCCGAGCAGGACTGATCAGCGACCGCGCAGCCAGCCGGTGACCGAAATCCGGTCCGCCGCCGCCGACAGTGCGACCTGCGTCACCGAATGGGGCGTCGGCACCTTCAGCAGATTCAGGGTGTTGAAACGCGGCGTGAAGGCCTCCGCCACATTGCCGTCGGCGCCATGGAAGGCCAGCAGGCCGCCCCACTCGATTCGCCAGGCCGGCGTCAGGTTCAGCACATAGGCGTAGAAGCGATTCTTGCCCTCGGCGTGATCGTCATGCTCGGTCAGAAAATGACCGGCGCGATAGCGGGTCAGTTGCGCATCGGCCAAGGCGAGCCGAGGCTCGCCGGTCACGTCTCGCATCAGACCCAGGAACGCCTCGCCGTTCACGAAGGCCGACAGATCGGACCATATCGGCGCCGCCTGCCCCGCCTGGACCAGATCGTAGATCGGGTGATTGTCATACAGATACTGGAAGTCGGTCTGGGCCGAGACCTGCACCGCCTGACCCAGCGCCTGTTTCTGATCCGGCGTCAGAGAAGCCAGCCAGGCGGCGGGCAGATCGACATGGCCGGTCCCGCGTCGCGTCACGACATTGTAATCGACGCGCGTCGCCGCGTCGTAGAGCGCCTGCGCGTCCGTGGGGGCCAGGACGCCGTCGATCTGCGCCCGCCCCGTGCGCGCCAACCGCTCACGAATGGCGGCGCGCGCTTCGTCGGTCAGGGACGTCAGGGTCGGCGTCATCGCTTATCCCCTTCGGATCAGGCGTCCGCGCCGCCGAAGCGTTCGGACCATTCCGCGACCTGGGCGTCCTCGATCTTGGCGAACAAGACGCCCTGAGCCTCGACCTTGCCGCCGACCGGCAGACGATTCAGCAAATCCTCGTCGGCGCCAGGCCAGCTCAAGTCGTCCACTCCAACCGACGCCGCGATCTTGGGCGCGGTGAACGGCAGGATCGGCGCGGCCAGACGCGCGAACAAGGCGACGAGATTCAGACCCGTGCGCACCCCCACCGCCGCGCGGTCGCGATCGGTCTTCAGCGCCGTCCAGGGCGCCGCGACCTGCAGATACTCGTTGCCCAGCACCCAGGCGGCGCGGATGGCGACGGCGGCCTTTCTGAACTCCATCGCTTCCAACTGTTCGGTCGCCTCGGCGACGGCGGCCTTGATGTCGGCCTCCAGCTGGATCTCGACCGGCCCGGCCTCGCCGCCCTCTGGCACCACGCCGTCAAACTTGGATTCCGCGAACTTGACGATGCGGTTGACGAAATTGCCCAGCACATCGGCCAGGTCCTTGTTGGTCGAGGCCTGGAAGTCCTCCCAGGTGAAGGCCGAATCCGCGTGCTCCGGCCCATAGGCCGTCAGGCGCCAGCGCCAGTAGTCGGCCGGCAGCAGCTCCAGCGCCTGATCCATGAAGACGCCGCGCTTCTGGCTGGTGGAGAACTTGCCGCCGTACCAGTTCAGCCAATTGAACGCCTTCAGCTGGTCCACCGTCTTCCACGGCTCGCCCGAGCCGATGATGGTCGCGGGGAAGCTGACGGTGTGGAAGGCGACGTTGTCCTTGCCCATGAACTGGACATAGCGAACGTCCTCAGCCCCCTCGTCCAGACGCCACCAGTCACGCCACGACGCGCCTGTCGCCTCGGCCCATTCCTCGGTCGCGGCGATGTATTCGATGGGGGCGTCGAACCAGACGTAGAAGACCTTGTCCTCCATGCCCGGGCGCGGGAAGCCGTCCTTGGTCACCGGTACGCCCCAGGCCAGGTCGCGGGTGATGCCCCGGTCGATCAGCCCCTCGTCCAAATGTTTGTAGGCGATGGACTTGGCCAACTGTTGCCAGCCTGTCTTGCCGTCGACCCAGGCGCGGATCTCGGGCTCGATCTTGGTCTGGAGCAGATAGAGGTGACGCGTATCGCGCACCTCAAGGTTCTTGGAGCCCGACACCGACGAATAGGGATCAATCAGGTCGGTCGGATCCAGCAGGCGTCCGCAGTTGTCGCACTGATCGCCGCGCGCGCCGACATGGCCGCAGTGCGGGCACGTCCCCTCGACATAGCGGTCGGGGAGGAAGCGGGCGTCGTCGATCGAATAGATCATCCGATCCACCCGCTCCTCGATCAGGCCGTTCTTCTCCAGCGCCTCGGCGAAATGCTGGGTTAGGCGATGGTTCTGCGGGTTCGACGACCGGCCGAACCAGTCGTAGCTGAGCCCGAAGGCCTGACCGGCGGCCTTCTGAATCTCGTGCTGCTCGTCGCAATAGGTGCGCACGTCCTGGCCGGCGGCGGCGGCGGCCAGCTCGGCCGGGGTGCCATGCTCGTCCGTAGCGCAGATATAGAGCACCTCATGACCCTGGGCCCGCTTGAACCGCGCCCAGACGTCGGCCGGCAACATCGAGCCCGCCAGATTCCCCAGGTGCTTGATGCCGTTGATGTAGGGCAGCGCCGAGGTGATGAGGATGCGGGCCATGATCGTCCAGGTGTTCGGGGAAGCGCAGGGATATAGAGCGGCGGCGCGTTTTCCTCAAACGCCTTGCGGCAGACGGCGCGCAATACGGATGAAACGCCCGGTCAGCAGGGTCGAGGACGCCAGGCTGGCGATCACCACGGCCCAAACGAGGCCGTTGACGCCCATCTGATGCGCCAGCACCCAGCCCAGCGGCATCATCACCGCGCCGTAGGCGGCGAAATGCATGATGGTGGGCCACCAGACATCGCCCGCCGCGCGGTTGGCCTGGGCCGCCACGACCTGAATGCCGTCCGCGACGAAGAACAGCGTCGCCAGCACCAGGGCCGGCGCCGCGATGGCCAGCAGGGCCGGATCGCGATTATAGGCGCCGACGATCAGATGGGCGCTGGGCCAAACCAGCAGGGCGACCACCAATGTCAGGGCCGTCACCACACCCAGCCCCACCAGCCCGGCGCGCATCACCCCTCGTCCTTCGCCGGCGCCATAACTGCGGCCCACCAGCACCGCCGTCGCCGACGACAGCCCCATCGGCAGCATGAAGACGATCGCCGAGACGTTCAGCACCACCGCCCAGGCCGCCGTCTCGGCCGTGCCGATCTGACCAGCGAAAAAAGTGAAGCCCGAAAAGGCCCCGACCTCGATGAAATAGGAGGCCCCGGCGCCCAGGCCGACCTTGACCTGTTCGCGCGCGGCCTCGGGATCGCGCTCGGGCTTGTCGAAGATGCCCAGCGCCCGCGCCTCGGGCAGACGCAGGATGTAGATCACCAGAAAGATCGCCAGCGCCGCCCGCGCCCCAAAGGTCGCCCAGGCCGAGGCGAAGGCGCCGTCGAAGCCGAAGCCGAGCAGGTCCGGGACCAGCACGATGTTCAGCACCAGATTGACCCCGTTCGCCACCCACATGGCCACCATGCCGGGCTTGGGCCGGCCCAGAGCCTCCAGGAAGAACTGGCCCGTCACCGAGATCAGATAGAAGGGCATGGACAGGGCGAACACCACCAGGGCAGGCCCCGCGCCCTCCGCCAGACCGTCCTCCAGCCCCAGCTTGCCCAGTCCCCACGGGCCAATGGCGATCAGGGCGATCATCGACACCACGCCGATCTGCAACGAATAGGTCAGGCCGCGACGCAGCACCGAGCCGACCGCGTGCCGACGCCCCTCGCCCAGCATCCGCGCCGTCATCACCTGCACGCCCAGCATCAGGCCCACCGCCGTCGTCACCACGATCGACGTCGGTGCCCAGGCCAGAGAATGGAACGCCAGTTCCTGGCTGGAATAGTTGCCCACCACGATGGCGTCGGTCAGCCCCATGGTCATGATGCCGATGCGCGCCAGGATCACCGGCCATGCCAGGTTCAGCAGGTCGCGGAAGGCGGTACGGGTCTGGGGGCTGAGCGCGATCATCGGACGCGGCACAGGCCACGCCGACTCGCCGGGGTCAACTCCCAAAAACTTTGAGGGCTTGGCCTACCATGCGCCCAGTTCGCGCAGCTGACGCACCAGTTCTTCCGGAGCCTCGCCAGCGTCGAGGTCGGTCAGATCGACCGGCGCATCTTTTGGCTCGAAATATCGCCAACCCTGGAAGGGACGCCGAGCCATGGGCGCGGTGCGAATGACTTTGGGTTCGAGCGTGATCTCGCATCGGCTCTGCTTGCCCTCGCCCAAGGTTGTGATGTCCAGCACCGGCTGTCGACAGACGATCGTTCCCTTCACCACCCAGTAAAGCGAGCCGCCGTCCTCGATCTCGGTCGCCCGTTTCGGTGTCATTCGCGTATGAACCACCAGCGGCCCGCCCTTGGCGGCGCGGGTTTCCAGCCATTCGACGTCCGGCACCCCGACGCCCAGCTTGATCATGTGAAGCGGCATGGCGACCACGTAGTGCCCCTTAAACGCATTGGCCAGATTCTTAATCTTAGAGGGCTAACCATCGGCTCGCGCCGCTCAGTTCGCCCAGCGCCTTTAGGACCAGTATGTACGGATTGATTACCCGCCTAACGGCCCATCCCGGCCGCCGCGACGAACTGGGCCTCTGCCTGCTGGATCCCAATGTGAAGCGACCGGGCTGCCACAGCTACGTCGTGGCGCACGATGTGAATGACGCCGACGCCCTGCTCGTCACAGAGGTCTGGATGAGCAAGGCCTCGCACGATGCCTGGTTCAACACGATCCGCGAATCCAGAGTGATGCGTCCGGCGCTCGGCCTGATCGCGCTATGGGGCGATACAATCGTGACGCGCCCGATCGGCGGCGTGGGGCTTTAGTTCGCCTTCACCACCGCCAGCACGGCCGCCTCGACGACCTGATCGCCAAGAGACGCGACGCTTTCCACCACGCCATCGAACGGCGCGGTCAGGGCATGTTCCATCTTCATGGCTTCCAGCACCACGACCGGCTGACCCTTGGTGACGGCGTCGCCGGCCTTGACCGGCGTCGCGACGATCTTGCCAGGCATGGGCGCGCGCAGCGAACCATCCGACACCGCGCCCGGGCCGGACCCCACGGCGGCGCGATAGGGCGTGACGCGACGCGCCTCGCCATCGACGAACAGGACGAAACCGTCGTCGATCGTCTGATAGCCGAACAGGCGATCCCCGGCCTGGACCTGATCGAACCCGACGTGGGCCAGTTCGCCCTGCGAACCGCGCCAACCCGTTTCGACCGGCGTCACCGCAGCGGACACGCCCTGACCGTCGACGTGAGCCCAGACGGTTGTCTGCGCCGCCGCATTCAGACGCACGCCATAGGACAGGCCCGGCTGGCCGCCCCAAGGGCTGAACCGGTCCGAACGCGCCTCGACCGCATCCGCCGCCGCTTCCGCAATCAGGGTCAGGGCCGCCAGCGTCGCTTCGTCGGACGGCTGCGGCTGCAACGCCGCCTCCTCCGCCGCGATGAAGCCCGTGTCCACGTCGCCCGCGACGAAGCGCGGATGCTCCAGGCAGCGCTTCAGGAAGCCGGCGTTGGCCTTGACCGGCCAGACCTCGACCTCGCCCGCCGCCTCGGCCAGACGCGCCGCCGCCGCCTCGCGCGTGTCCTCATGCACGATCAGCTTGGCGATCATCGGATCATAGAACTGGCTGACCTCGCCGCCCTGCTCCACGCCGGTATCGACGCGGATGCCTTCAGGCATGACGAAATGCTCCAGCTTGCCGATGGACGGCAGGAAGCCGTTGGCCGGATCCTCGGCATAGAGGCGCGCCTCCATGGCCCAGCCGTTCAGATGAATCTCGGCCTGCTTCAACGGGATGGGCTCGCCCGCCGCGACGCGGAACTGCCACTCGACCAGATCGACGCCCGTCACGCTCTCGGTCACGGGATGCTCGACCTGTAGCCGGGTGTTCATCTCCATGAACCAGACCCCATCCGCCTTCAGCCCGTCCGAGGCGTCGGCGATGAACTCGATCGTCCCGGCCCCGACGTAGTTGACCGCCCGGGCCGCCTTGATCGCGGCCCCGGTCACGGCGGCGCGCACGGCCTCGCTCATGCCCGGCGCGGGCGCCTCTTCGATCACCTTCTGGTGGCGGCGTTGCAGCGAACAGTCGCGCTCATAAAGGTGGACGACCTCGCCGTGCTTGTCGCCGAACACCTGCACCTCGATGTGGCGTGGGCGGGTGATGTAGCGTTCAATCAGAACCCGGTCGTCGCCGAAGGCCGCTGCCCCCTCGCGCTTGGCGCTGGCCAGACCGGCGGCGAAATCGGCCGGATCATCGACCCGTTTCATCCCCTTGCCGCCGCCGCCCGCGACCGCCTTGATCAGCACCGGATAGCCGATCCGCGCCGCCTCGGCCGTCAGGGTTTCCTCCGACTGATCCGCGCCCTGATAGCCCGGCGTCACCGGCACCCCGGCCTGGATCATCAGCTCCTTGGCCGCGTCCTTCAAGCCCATGGCGCGAATTGAGGACGGGTCCGGCCCGATCCAGATCAGGCCCGCCGCCGCGACGGCCTCGGCGAAGTCGGCGTTCTCGCTCAGGAAGCCATATCCGGGGTGGATCGCCTCGGCCCCCGTCGCCTTGGCCGCCGCCAGCACCTTGGCGCCGTCCAGATAGGATTCGCGCGCCGCCGCCGGTCCGATCAGCACCGCCTCGTCGGCCTCGCGCACATGCAGGGCGTTGGCGTCCGCCTCGGAATAGACGGCGATGGTGCGAATCCCCATCCGCTTGGCGGTGCGGAAGACACGGCAGGCGATTTCGCCGCGATTGGCGACAAGGACGGACTTGAACATGAAGCGGTCTTAGCCGGATCGTGCGCATCAGGCGAGAGGCAGAGCACGACCCTTCTCACGCGACGCGGCAGGCGTTAAGCCCCTTCCATGTCCCTGCGCCCCCTCTTCGTCACCCAGGTCTATGAAGCCTCCCTCGCCGCCGGCCGTGGCTGGTCCGACTTCAACGCACAGCTGATCGACGTCATCCGGATGATGGCCGAGGAGGACGAGGCCGGCCGCCGGTGGTGCAAGGCCAACGCCTATCGCGGCTACACCTCCTACGGATCGCTGAACGACCTGCCCCAGCGGTTCCCCGAGTTCGCGGAGCTGAAGCGCCATCTGGATCGCCATGCCGTCGCCTACGCCAAGGCGCTGAACTTCGACCTGGCCCGCAAACCCCGCCTCGACAATTTGTGGGTCAACATCTTGAAGCCCGGCGGCGGCCATACGGGTCACATCCACCCGCACGCCTTCTTGTCCGGCACCGTCTATATCGACGTGCCAGACGGCGCCTCATCGCTAAAGCTGGAAGATCCCCGCCTGCCCTTCATGATGGCCCGACCGTCGGTGACGGATGAGGCGAGCGAGGCCGAGCGGCCGTTCGTCTATCTGCAGCCTCAGGCAGGCACGGTGCTGATGTGGGAAAGCTGGCTGCGGCACGAGGTGCCGACCAATCTGGCCAAGGCCGACCGGATTTCGATCAGCTTCAACTACGCGTGAAATCGGCCGCCGTTTCCGGCGACCGATCAGCGCAATCAGACCGTCCAGCTGGCCTTGCGCTTTTCCAGGAAGGCGGCGACGCCCTCGCGGCCTTCGTCCGACACGCGGGCGCGGGCGATGCGTTTGGCGGTTTCGTCCATCAGACCGTTGTCGATCTTGTGGTGGGCGATGTCGTTGACCAAGCGCTTGGCCTCGCCCATCGCGCCCGGCGCATTGTTGGTCAGGCTGTCGCTCAGCATCGAGATGAACTCGTCCACCGATCCTTCGGGCAGAACCAGGTCGATCAGGCCGGCATGGGCGGCGTAGTCGGCGTCGAAGGCGTTGGCGGTCAGGAACAACTGGCGGGCGCGGCGCGCGCCGACGGCCTCGATGACATAGGGGGCGATGGTCGCCGGGATCAGACCCAGCTTGACTTCAGAGAAGGCGAAGCGCGCCCCCTCGACCGCCACGGCCATGTCGCAGGCGGCGACGATGCCCGCTCCGCCGCCCATGGCGTTGCCCTCGACCACAGCCACCGTCAGGGCGGGAATGTCATGCAGGGCCTTCAGCATTTTCGCCAGGCCCATGGCGTCTTCGCGGTTATCGCTCTCGGACCAGCCGGCGGCGTCGCGCATCCAGTTCAGATCGGCCCCGGCGCTGAAGGTGCCGCCCGCCCCCCGAATAAAGACGGCTCGCACCCGGTCCGCGCCATGCAGCGTTTCGAACGCCTCATGCAGGGCCGCGATGGTCGCCGCGTCGAAGGCGTTCTTCTTGGCCGGACGGTTGATGGTGACGAAGACGACGCCCTCGGTGGTCGAATCGATCTGCACCAGATCGTCGTCGGCGTCCGGCGCCGCATCGGGCACCAGCGGCTGGGCGATGCTGTTGATCTCGGCCGCCTCGGCGTCGGTGACGTCCAGGGCGTTGAGGTCGGCTTCGGTCGGTTGATCGGCCATGGGGGTCTCCAAACTGCGTGTCCGCTCACAACGAGGCGCGGACCAATAGGTTACATCCGGAACAGGCCGAACGTCGTCTCCGGGATGGGGGCGTTCAGGCTGGCGCTGATGGCCAGGCCCAGCACATCACGGGTCTGGGCCGGATCGATGACGCCGTCGTCCCACAGGCGGGCGGTGGCGTAATAGGGATTGCCCTCGTCCTCATACTTCTGGCGGATGGGCGCCTTGAAGGCCTCGGCGTCGTCCGCGCTCCAGGTCTCGGCGTCGCGGTGCACGGTCGCCAAGACGCTGGCGGCCTGCTCGCCGCCCATGACCCCGATCCGGCTGTTAGGCCAGGTGAACAGGAAGCGCGGCGAATAGGCCCGGCCGCACATGCCATAGTTCCCCGCGCCGAAACTGCCGCCGATCAGAACAGTGAACTTGGGCACTTCGGCCGAGGCCACGGCCGTCACAAGCTTGGCGCCGTCCTTGGCGATGCCGCCCGCCTCATATTTGCCGCCGACCATGAAGCCCGAGATGTTCTGCAGGAACAGCAGCGGAATCTTGCGCTTGCAGGCCAGTTCGATGAAGTGCGCGCCCTTCTGGGCGCTCTCGGAAAAGATGACGCCGTTGTTGGCCAGGATGGCGACCGGATAGCCCCAGATGCGCGCGAACCCACACACCAGGGTCGAGCCGTACAGGCTCTTGAACTCGTCGAACTCCGACCCGTCCACCAGCCGGGCGATGACCTCGCGCACATCATAGGGCGCGCGCACGTCGTCGGGGATCAGACCGTACAGCTCCTCCGCGTTAAAGGCCGGCGCGCGCGGTTCGCGCACATCCATATCGACGGCCTTGGTCGTGTTTAGATTGGCGACGATGGAGCGCACGATTTCCAGCGCGTGCTCATCGTTCTCGGCGACATGATCGACCACGCCCGAGCGACGGCCGTGGGTTTCGGCCCCGCCCAGCTCCTCCGCCGAAATGACCTCGCCGGTTGCGGCCTTCACCAGCGGCGGGCCGGCCAGGAAGATGGCGCCCTGGTTCCTGACGATGATCGTCTCGTCCGACATGGCCGGCACATAGGCCCCGCCGGCGGTGGACAGGCCCATGACGCAGGCGATCTGGGCGATGCCCTTGGCGCTCATCCGGGCCTGGTTGAAAAAGATGCGGCCGAAATGGTCGCGGTCGGGAAACACCTCGGCCTGGTGCGGCAGATTGGCCCCGCCGCTATCGACCAGATAGACGCACGGCAGGCGGTTCTGCTCGGCGATCTCCTGAGCGCGCAGGTGCTTCTTCACCGTCATGGGGAAGTAGGCGCCGCCCTTCACCGTGGGATCATTGCAGACGATCATGACCTCGCGGCCCGAAACGCGGCCGATGCCGGCGATGACGCCCGCCGCCGGGGCCTCGCCGTCATACATGTCGTGCGCAGCCAGTTGCCCGATCTCCAGGAAGGGCGAGCCGGGATCCAGCAGGCGCTCGACGCGGTCGCGCGGCAACAGTTTGCCGCGAGCGACGTGACGGTCGCGCGACTTGTCGGACCCGCCGCGCGCGGCCTTGGCCACATGGTTGCGCAACTCGGCGACCAGGGCGCTGTTGTGCGCGTGCAGGGACTTGTATTTTTGGCTTTGCGGATCGACCGCAGACGTCAGCTTCGGCATGGGGCTGGTTTAGGCGGGGTCGAGGGGCGCCACAAGCGTCTGCCGCCATCCTTGCTTCCTCGTCCCTTTTCGCCTATAGGCCCCGCCTTTCCAGGGCTTCGGTCTTGTCGCGGAGCACCAAAGGGTTGGACGTTCGGTCCGGCCGCCGCGCCAGGAGCCATCGTGGAGACCGACTTACCCGGTCGTTTCCGCGCCGACGCCCACAAGGGAGACTACCGCATGGCTCTTTACGAGCACACGGTCATGACGCGCCAGGATATCTCGGCGCAACAGGCCGAAGCGCTAAATGACACCATCAAGGATCTGATCGTCGCCGGTGGCGGCTCGGTCGCAAAGATCGAATACTGGGGTCTGCGCAACCTGACCTACCGCGTGAAGAAGAACCGCAAGGCTCACTATTCGCTGCTGGCCGTCGACGCCCCTCCGGCCGCCATGGCCGAAGTCGAGCGTCAGCTGTCGATCAACGAAGACGTGCTGCGCTGGCTGACCGTTCGCGTCGAGGAACTCGACCTGGAACTGTCGCCGCTGCTGGCCCGCCGCGAGCGTGAACGCGAGCGTGAGCGCGAGCGCACCCCGCGCGACGACGCCGCCGCCGACGCCGAATAAGGAACCCGGAACATGACCGATACCACCGCCCCGACCCCGGGCGCACCGGCGGGCTCCGGCGCCGCCGGCCGCCGCCCCTTCTATCGTCGCCGCAAGGTCTGCCCGTTCTCGGGCGCCAATGCGCCGAAGATCGACTACAAGGACGTCAAGCTGCTGCAGCGTTACGTCTCCGAACGCGGCAAGATCGTGCCTTCGCGCATCACCGCCGTCTCCCAGAAGAAGCAGCGTGAACTGGCCAAGGCCATCAAGCGCGCTCGCTATCTGGCCCTCCTGCCTTACGTGGTGAAGTGAGATGAAGGTCGTTCTGCTTGAACGCGTCGAGAATCTCGGCGCCATCGGCGACGTCGTGTCCGTCAAGGACGGCTTCGCCCGTAACTTCCTTCTGCCGCGCGACAAGGCCCGCCGGGCCACCGCCGCCAACCTGAAGGCGTTCGAACTCGACCGCGCCGCCATCGAGCAGCGCAACGAGAAGAACAAGGCCGATGCACAGAAGGTCGCCGACAAGATCGACGGCCAGACCTACGTCATGATCCGACAGGCCGGTGAAACCGGTCACCTGTACGGTTCGGTCGCCGGTCGCGACGTCGCCGAGGCCATCCAGGCCGAAGGCGGCAAGGTCGAGCGCTCGCAGGTCGTCCTGAACACGGCGATCAAGAGCCTGGGCGTCCACGAAGTGCCGGTTCGCCTGCACGCCGAGGTCCGCGCCACGGTCAAGATCAACATCGCCCGCTCGATGGACGAGGCCGAGCGCCAAGCCAAGGGCGAGGACGTGATCCGCAGCCAGTTCGACGATGAGCGCCAGGCCGCCGAGCAATCGGCCCAGGAACTGATCGAAGGCGGCGCCGGTCAACAAGAAGGCTTCGGCGACGAAGCCTGATCCGACCGGATCCCAAACGACATCAAGGGCGCGTCTCGCAAGGGACGCGCCCTTTTTGCTGCGCGTGAACGGCATCCACCGCACGGCCGATCGTCACCTTGACCTATGACAAGATTACAACAAACCCAGATCATTGATCTCTCAAATGGATGTCTAGACATTAAGCTTGCTTGACGTCGTCACATTGCGGTCACAGCCTGCAATTGAGGCCTGCGTTTCGATTATACGCGCAAGATTATTGCGCTTTTCGAGACGCCGACCGAGGGCGACGGCATGACGGCCTGCCGAGCGCCGACACAGAGGGCTGTCGTGCATCGTCGGGGACTATCAATGAAAATCGGATACGGTCGTCAGGCCCTGTTGGCCTTTGCCTCCACCAGCGCGCTCTTCATCGCCTCATCGGCGTTCGCCCAGACCACTCCTCCGCCAAGCGAAGCCACCGATGTCGATGAGATCGTCGTCACCGGCACGCGCACCGTCGGTCGCAGCCGGCTCGACAGCGTCGCGCCCGTCGATGTCATCACCGGCGAAACTCTGGCGAAACAGGGCACCGGCACAGAATTGGCCGCCGCCCTCGCCGCCACCGCCCCCTCCATCAACTTCCCTCGTCCCGCCATTTCCGACGGCTCGGATCACGTTCGTCCGGCAACCCTGCGCGGTCTTGCTCCTGACCAGACCCTTGTCCTGATCAACGGTCAGCGCGGCCATGTCGGCGCCCTGGTTAACGTCAACGGCGCGCTTGGCCGTGGCTCCACAGCCTTCGATCTGAATACGATTCCTTCGATCAGCCTTGGCTCGGTCGAAGTCCTGCGTGACGGCGCTTCGGCGCAGTACGGCGCCGACGCCATCGCCGGTGTCATCAATCTGCGTCTGCGCCAGGCGTCGACCGGCGGCGGCATCACCGCCAACTACGGTATCTACGACACCGATTTCACGACCGCGCGCGGCGAGCACAGCCGCCGCGACGGCGAACAGACCTCGCTCGCCGGCTGGATCGGCCTGCCCCTGTTTGGCGACGGCTTCCTGACCCTTTCGGGCGAAGTCCAGAAACGCCAGCCCACCAATCGCTCCGACTACGCGGCGACCACCGCCGTCAACGGAGGCAGTGCGACCACCGTCATCGGTCGCTTCGGCGATCCCTATACAGAAGCCTACACCGGCTATTTCAACGCCGGCAAACCGCTTGGCGGCGAATGGGAAGCCTACGCCTTCGGCGGCTATCAAAAGCGCAAGTCCGAGGCTGCGGCGACGGCCCGCGCTTTCAACAACTCCAACAACGTCACCGCCATCTATCCCAATGGCTTCTTGCCGATCATCGCCGCCGACATCGACGACTACAATATCTACGGCGGCCTGAAAGGCCCCGCCGCCGGCTTCGACTGGGACATCTCAATCGGGTACGGCCGAAACGAGTTGGACTATCGCGTCCTGAACTCCCTGAACGCCTCCTATGGCGCCGCCTCCCAGACCCAGTTCGACGCCGGCGGCCTCAGCTACGGTCAACTGACCATCGGCGTGGATGCGGTGAAACAGATCGAAGCGAACCTGTATGAACCGCTCAACGTCGCCTTGGGAGTCGAATACCGACGCGAGGACTTCAACGTCACCGCAGGCGAGCCGACATCCTACAACAAGGGCCCCGTCACGGCCGGCGGCGCCGGATCGCAGGGCTTCCCTGGCTTTGCGCCATCCAATGCGGTCGATGTCGATCGCAACAACATCAGCGCTTACATCGACCTGGAGGGCAAATTCTCCGAACAGTTCAGTGTCGGTCTGGCCGGGCGCTACGAGGACTATTCCGATTTCGGCGATCAGTTCACGGGCAAGATTTCGGGACGCTACGACTTCACCGAGGCCTTCGCCCTGCGTGGCGCCATTTCGACGGGCTTCAAATCGCCAGCCCTTCAGCAACAGTACTTCAGCTACATCGCCACCAACCTTGTCGCCACAGCGGGCGGCGTGGTGCTGCAGCAGAACGGCTCGTACCGGGTCGACGATCCTATCGCGATCGCCCTGGGCTCAAAGCCGCTGGAGCCCGAGACCTCGACCAACTACTCGCTCGGCGCGGTCTTCCGACATGAAGGCTTCGAACTGACGGTGGACACCTACCGCATCGATGTCGCTGACCGGATCATCTATTCCGAGACGCTCGGCGTGTCGCGGCCCAGCCAGACGGCGCAATCCACGGCTGCCATTCAGGCTCTGCTCGCTCCGTTCGGCGTGACCGGCGCGCGGTTCTTCCTGAACGGTGTGGACACCTCGACCAGCGGCGTCGATGTCGTGGCGCGCTATCGGACGCAGCAGGATTTCGGGCGGTTCGATTTCACACTGGCGGGCAACTTCAACTCCACCGAAGTGACCAAGACGCCAGCGGTTCCCAGCAACCTCGCCATTGCCCCGTCCGACGCCTTCCTCTTCGACCGCTCTTCCAAACTGTCGTTTGAGCAAGGCACGCCGGAACAGAAGATTGTCGCCAGCGTGGACTGGTCGCTGGGCGACTTCGGTGCGACCTTGAAGGGCACCAGCTACGACAGCGTTCTGGTCGCCAACAACAACGCCGCCCTGGACTACGAAACGGGCGACGCGCTGCTGGTGGATCTGGAGGGCCGCTACACCCTGCCGTTCGGCGTCTCGCTCGCTGTCGGCGTGAACAACCTGACCGACGAATATCCAACAGCCACGCCGACAAACATTAACGGCGCGACCGGTTCGGTGGGCTACCCGAGCTACTCGCCTTACGGCTTCAACGGCCGCTTCTTCTACGGCCGTCTGAGCTACAACTTCTAAGCCAACTGATATCCCACTCGAATGGGGCGTTCTTCGGAGCGCCCCATTTTGCGTGGCAATAGATTTCCTACTGACTGCCGCAACAAAACATGGCCGCCTGCGTCGATTGACCCGCCGCACCTTCGCCCTGATATGGCCATGACCGCCGGGACCTCCCCGACCTTGCGGTTGGAGAGGCCATGAAGATCACCCCCCGTTTTACGGCGACGCCGCCCGCCATCGCGCGATGTTGCGGCTGAGACCGCACGCCATACCCAATCCCAAGCCGATCATAAAAGCCCGTCGCGGTTAGCGGCGGCGATGCGCGCTCGCGCCAAAAACAGACTTTAGGAAATCTCTCAATGCGCTCTCTTTCTCAACGAGCCGCCGCACCGGCCCTGCTCGCCACCGTCTCGACCTTCGCCCTGCTGACCGCCGCCCCGGCCTTTGCTCAAAGCGCCGAACCCGTCGCCGATGAGGCGGCGCAGGTGGACGATATCGTCGTGACCGGCACGCGGGTCCAGAACCGGTCGCGCCTCGACACCCTTGCGCCCGTGGATGTCGTGACGTCCGACGCGTTGCAGACGCGCGGCACCACCGAGTTCGCCACCGCCCTGGCCCAGGCCGTGCCGTCGCTGACCTTCCAGCGGCCGTCCGCCAACGATGGCTCGGACTCGATCCGCCCAATCACCCTGCGCGGCCTGTCGCCGGACCAGACGTTGGTGCTGATCAACGGCACGCGTCGCCATGCGTCGGCCCTGGTCAACGTCAACGGCGTGGTGGGGCGCGGGTCGGCCGCCGTCGATCTGAACACCATTCCGACCGGCGCTCTGGACCGGGTTGAGGTGCTGCGCGATGGCGCCTCTGCGCAATACGGCTCGGACGCCATCGCAGGCGTGGTGAACCTGCGCCTGAAGCAGGCCTCCAGCGGCGGCGGCGCCAGCGTGACCTACGGCCAGTATTTCACCACCGTGAAGACCGCGCGCGGTGAACGCGATGAGACCGACGGCGGCACCGTCACGGCCTCGGCCTGGCAAGGGTTCTCGCTGGGCGACGACGGCTTTCTGACCCTGTCGGCGGAGTATCTGAACCGCGAGTCGACCAATCGCTCGGACTATGACCCCCGCGCGGCGGCGAACGGGGCGATCACCGCCCGCTTCGGCGACCCGGACGTGGAGCAGTGGACCGTCTTCGCCAACGCCGGCAAGGGCCTGGGCAACGGCTGGGAGGCCTATGGTTGGGCCGGCTATCAGGACCGTGACAGCGAAGGCGCCGCCTTCCCTCGCCTGTCCGACAACGTCAACAATGTCGCCTCGATCTACCCGAACGGCTTTCTGCCGAAGGTCGCCATCAATTCGAAAGACGCCTCGCTGGCCGGCGGCCTGCGCGGCGAACTGGCGGGCTGGAACACAGACATCAGCCTGACCTATGGCCGCAACGCCCTGGACTTTCGCACCGAGGATTCGCTGAACTCCACCTACGGCGCGACTTCGCCGACCAGCTTCGATTCCGGCAGCCTGATCTACGATCAACTGGTGCTGGGCGCCGACTTCAGCCGTGAGTTCGAAGTCGGTTTGTCCGGCGGCCCGCTGAACTTTGCCTGGGGCTTGGAGCAGCGCTGGGAGAACTACAAGATCGAGGCCGGCCAGCCCGAGAGCTACAACCGCGGGCCGTTGGGCGCCAACACCGCCCTGACCGGCGGCGCCCAGGGCTTCGTCGGCTTCCAGCCCTCGAACGCCGTGGATGTCGACCGCGACAACTTCGCCGCATACGCCGACGTTGAAATTCCCCTGACCGACAAGCTGCGCGTCGAGGGCGCCGTGCGGTTCGAGGACTATTCCGATTTCGGCGACACCCAGACGGGCAAGCTGTCGGCCCGCTATGACTTCACCCCCAGCTTCGCCCTGCGCGGTTCGGTCTCGACCGCCTTCCGTGCGCCGTCGTTGCAGCAGTCGTATTTCACCTCGACCGCCTCGGTGATCCAGAACGGCGCCGTGGTCGAAACCGGCACCTTCCCGGCCACCAGCGCAGTCGCGACGGCTCTTGGCGCGCGTCCGCTGAAGGCTGAGACCTCGACCAACTACTCGGTGGGCGCCGTGGTGCGTCTGGGCCGGTTCGACCTGACGGTCGACGCCTACAAGATCGACATCGACGATCAGATCGTTCTGTCCGAACTGATCAACCGGACGTTCTCGGGTCAGGTCGCCAGCCTGCTGGATCCGCAAGGCGTTCAGGCCGCGCGCTTCTTCCTGAACGGGGTCTCGACCTCGACCGAAGGCGTGGACATCGTCGGGCGTTACCGTCTGCCGACCGATACGCTCGGCGATTTCGACTTCACCGTCGCGGCAAACGTCAACGACGTGTCGGTCAACCGCGTGCCGACGTCCTCCTCGGTTCTGAACCCGGTACCGACGCTGTTCGCCCGCCAACGCATCCTGACCATCGAAGACGGCACGCCCGACACCAAGGTCTCGGCGTCGGCGGACTGGAGCCGGGACAAGTGGGGCGCCACGGTTCGCGCCACCTACTATGGCGACGTGTTGCAACCCGGATCGACGGCGGCGAATGACTACAGCACCGGGGCCAAAACGGTCGTGGATCTGGAAGGCCGGTTCCAGCTGACCGAACGCGTGGGCGTGGCGATCGGCGTAGATAATGTGTTCGACGAATATCCGGACTTCGTCCCGTCGTCGCTGAACTCCAACGGCGTTCTGGGCTTCCCCTACTATTCGCCCTTCGGTTTCAACGGCCGCTACGGCTATGCGCGCCTCAGCCTGAAATGGTGAGGTCGGGCTGAACGCCAGCCGGGCAAGGACGCTCCTCAGAGCGCCCTTTTCCTTGTTCGCATTACGAAATCTTCAGCTTGACCGTTCCGCTTCGCCCCAGTTGCGACACATATCGCCGTTCAACCTGGGCGCTGCCAGAGGGGGCTTTGGAGGGGACCAGATGAAGACCAGATCAATCGCAGCCGGCGTCTTGGCGCTGACGCTTTTCGCCGGCGCGGCCAACGCCATGACGGTTCAGCAATTCCTGACGACCGCCAACACCATTCCTCAGAACCCCACCGCCCTGCTGCGCTCCGACACCCGGCGCCTGATGGCCGAGTTCCGGGGCGCCGTTCGCACCGTCCGCGCCGAACAGACCCAGGCCAAGGCGGCCGGCCGTCAGCCCGCGACCTGCATGCCCGACAAGGTCAGCGTCTCGCCCAACGCCATCCTGAGCCGTTTCAACGCCATTCCGCAGAGCCGTCGCAACATCAGCGTGACACAGGCCTTCCGCGAATGGATGGCGCACGACTATCCGTGCGCCTGACCCGCGCCGATTGAGGAATTCCGGTTCGTCCCCAAGGCGGGATGATCTGTCCACGGTCCAGGCGGCGTCCGAGTCTGACGCAGGGGCGTGAGAGGGCTAAAGCGTTAATCGATGAACGCCTTCGCCCCCATGCCCTTTTCGTCGTCTCCGCTGGACTCCGGCGGCGTCACTTCGATGCCGCACAATCTGGAGGCCGAGCAGGCGCTGCTGGGCTCGCTGATGTTCGACAACGCCGTGTTCGAGCGGTTGAACGACCGGCTGCGTGGCTCGCACTTCTACGAACCGTTCCACCAGCGGCTGTTCGACGCGATCGAGGACCATATCCGACAGGGGCTGCTGGCCGAGCCCACCATCCTGATGGAGCGATTCAAGCAGGACCCGGCGTTCCAGGAGTTCGGCGGCCTGCGCTATCTCGCCGATCTGGTCGACCGCGCGCCGCCCGCCGCCAACGCGCCCGACTACGCCCGCGTCGTCTATGACCTAGCCCTGCGCCGCGACCTGATCCGCATCGGCGGCGACATGATCAAGGAGGCGCCCAATCCGGAGACGCCCGCCGACGAGCAGATCGAACAGGCCGAACAGACCCTGTATTCGCTGGCCGAGACGGGCAAGCCCTCGTCCGGTTTCGTCAGCTTCTCCAACGCCTTGTCCGGCGCCGTTCAGATGGCGGCCGAAGCGTATCAGCGCGAAGGAAAGCTGGCCGGTCTGGCCACCGGCCTGAACGATCTGGACCGCAAACTGGGCGGCCTGCACCCGTCCGACCTGCTGATCCTCGCCGGCCGTCCGTCGATGGGCAAGACGGCGCTCGCGACCAACATGGCCTTCAATGTGGCCCGCGCCTATCAGTGGGAGCCGACGCCCGAGGGCCGCAAGACGGTCAACGGCGGCGTCGTCGCCTTCTATTCGCTGGAAATGAGCGCCGAACAGCTGGCGATGCGTATTCTGGCCGACGCGTCCGGCGTGTCCTCGGACAAGCTGCGCAAGGGCGAGATCGACGCCACCGACTTCGGCAAGTTGCGCGACGCCGCGGTCGAGATTGGCGAAAGCCCCCTCTACATCGATGCCACCGGCGGCCTGTCCATCTCCAAGCTGGCGGCCCGCGCGCGCCGCCTGAAGCGCATGGAACATGGGCTGGACCTGATCATCGTCGACTATCTGCAACTGGTCACGACCGGCAACAGCGGCGGCCAGAAGAACCGCGTGCAGGAGGTGTCCGAAATCACCGGCGGGCTGAAGGCCCTGGCCAAGGAACTGTCAGTGCCGATCATCGCCCTTTCGCAGCTGTCGCGTCAGGTCGAGCAACGCGACGACAAACGCCCGCAACTGTCCGACCTTCGCGAATCCGGCTCGATCGAGCAGGACGCCGACTGCGTGATGTTCGTCTATCGCGAAAGCTACTACCTGGGCCGCGCCGAGCCTCGTGAGGGGACCGAGGAACACCTGCAATGGCAGCAGGACATGGACCGCTTGCAAGGCCAGGCCGAGGTCGTCATCGGCAAGCAGCGCCACGGCCCCATCGGCATCGTCAAACTGGCCTTCGACGCCGACACCGTCCGCTTCGGCAACCTGGCGCACGGCTATGAGGAAGTCAGCTACGAGTAGCCTCTTCCATCGGCGCGGTGTTGGCGCATAAGGACGCCATGACCGCATCGACCCCCGCCGTCCTCTCCGTCGATCTGAACGCCCTGGCGCGCAACTATCACACGCTGGAGGCCGTCAGCGGCCAGCCGGTGCATCCCGTGGTCAAGGCGGACGGCTATGGGCTGGGCGCACAGGCTGTGGCGACGCGGCTGATGGCCGAGGGGGCGCGGACCTTCTTCGTGGCGCGGGCGGCGGAGGGCGTGCGGCTGCGCGCGGCCTTGGGCGCCGACGGTCCCGTCATCTATGTGCTCGACGGCTGCCACGGCGACGATGCGGCGATGCTGAAGGCGTCGGACTTGCGGCCCGTGCTGAACCATCCGGCGCAGATCCAGGCCTGGAGGGCGGCGGGTGGCGGGACCTGCGCCCTGCAGATCGACACCGGCATGAACCGGTTGGGTATTCGGCCCGAGGACGCGCCTGACGCTTTCGACGGCCTGGCCCTGGTCCTGACCCACCTCGCCTGCGCCGACGACCCGGCCAATCCGATGAACCGGCGCCAGCGTGACGCCTTCGCGAGCGTTCTGGATCGCTATCCGGGCGTGATCCGGTCGTTCGCCAACTCCAGCGGCTGTTTCCTGGGCCCAGACTTCGCCTTCGACACGGTGCGCCCCGGCATCTGTCTTTACGGCGGCGGCCCAGAGGGGCGTCCCGATCCCCGCATCGCGCCGGTGGCCACGCTGACGGCCGAGGTGCTTCAGGTCCGCCACGTGCCGGCGGGCGAGAGCGTCGGCTATTCGCGTGGCTACATCGCCGAACGCCCGATCAAGGTCGCCACCGTGGCGGCCGGCTATGCGGATGGTTTGCTGCGCGCCTACTCGCCCGAGGGCGTCGTCTGGATCGCCAACGAGACCCGGCCGCTGCTGGGTCGGGTCTCGATGGATGTCTGCGCGGTGGACATCACCGGCCTGGATGTCGCGGTCGGCGATCCGGTCGAACTATTCGGCCCGCACCGCCTGTTGGACGACGCCGCGGCCGCTGCGGGGACCATCAGCTACGAGCTGCTGACCTCGATCACCCCCCGCGTGCCGCGCGTCTATTCTCAGTAGCCGGCGCCCATTCCGGCGAGCCCGGCCATGCCGACCGATGCGGCGACGAAGCTCATCGAAATAGCTCCCACGATCGCCGAGATGATGAAATACATCACGACGCCGGCGATCACCGTCACGATGAAATAGCCGACCTTCTTGTCTTCCGGCACCTTCATCAGGATCGGCAGGCCGACGAACAGCAGATAGAAGCTGTAGAGGCCCAGGATGGCCAGGATGCCCAGCATCGGGATCAAGCCGAAGACCCCCGCCAGCCAGGCGGCGGTCCAGGAATAGACGGCCAGCTTCATGGCCTGAACCTTGTTGGCCGTCCCGCCGAAGTTCGGCGCCAGCGCATTGATGATCAGTCCTAGCAAGAAGACACCCAGCAAGGACATGCCGTAGCTGACGAGCGCCACGACGATCGCGCCCACGATCGACAGCTTCACGCCCATGATCGGCATCAACTGACCGCCGAGCAGCGAACAGACCGGGCCGATCGCCGCCAGGATCATCGCATAGCGGGTGAACAGGC
This sequence comes from Brevundimonas sp. UBA7838, assembly GCF_002500885.1. Classification (NCBI taxonomy): domain Bacteria; kingdom Pseudomonadati; phylum Pseudomonadota; class Alphaproteobacteria; order Caulobacterales; family Caulobacteraceae; genus Brevundimonas; species Brevundimonas sp. UBA7838. Next base: position 20,231 of record NZ_DLTK01000153.1, on the reverse strand, counting down.
TTTTGGTCGTGGCGAACTCGCCGTCGATCTTGAGCCATTCAGACTTGGGTTGCAGCAGTATGCCCTTGACCCGCGCGACAAGGGCCGGATCGACAGCGGGTTGGGAGTGGGTCGTCGGATCGGTCATGACAGGCCTCGGCGAGAGAAGATGCGCGGATGTTGACGTTGCGTCGCTTCAAGAAGCAAGGGCGTGCGACACATTCTCAATCCTTCAGTATGGCAAAGGTTGCGCCTGCGACCGAAACTGTCGTGAGCCGACGTTATGTCCGACGCGACCGGTCGATCTGCTAAGGAAGCCCATGGCTCGCGATTCCGCTCTTTATGTCTGTCAGTCCTGCGGCTCGGTCCACAGCAAGTGGTCGGGCCAGTGCGGCTCCTGCGGTCAGTGGAACACCCTGAGCGAGGAAAGCCGCTCGGCCCCGCCCGGTGCGATCAAACCATCGGCGGCGGCTTCGGCCCGGACGCGTGGCATCCAGTTCGAGACGCTTCAATCCGACACGCCCGAGCCGCCGCGCATCACGACGGGCGTGGCCGAGTTCGACCGCGTCTGCGGCGGCGGGGTCGTGCCCGGCTCGGCAATCCTGCTCAGCGGCGATCCGGGCGTCGGCAAGTCCACCCTGTTGCTGGAGGTCGCGGCCAAGGCGGCGCTGCGTGGATCGCGCGTGGCCTATATCTCGGGCGAGGAGGCGGTCGAGCAGATCCGCGCGCGCGCCAAGCGGATGGGCCTGGCCGACGCGCCGGTCAATCTGGCGGCGGCGACAGCGCTGCGTGAAATTCTGGGCACGCTGAAGCGCGAACAGTTCGACATCGTCATCGTCGATTCGATCCAGACCCTATGGTCCGACGTGCACGAGAGCGGCCCCGGCTCGATCACCCAGGTCCGGGCCTGCGCCGGCGAGATGGTGCGGCTGGCCAAGTCGCAGGGCGTCGCCGTCGTCCTGGTCGGCCACGTCACCAAGGACGGCCAGGTCGCCGGCCCTCGCGTGGTCGAACACCTTGTCGACGCCGTCATGACCTTCGAGGGCGAGCGCGGCTATCCGTTCCGCATCCTGCGCGCCGGCAAGAACCGCTTCGGCGCCACCGACGAGATCGGCGTGTTCGAAATGGGCGACGCCGGTCTGCGCGAGGTCGCCAATCCCTCCGCCCTCTTCCTCGGCGAGGGCAAGGAGCGCGCGCCGGGCGCCGCCGTCTTCGCCGGGATCGAGGGCTCCCGCCCCGTCCTGGTCGAGATGCAGGCCCTGGTGTCCAAGTCCGCCTATGGCACCCCGCGCCGCGCCGTGATCGGCTGGGAGACGGGACGTCTGGCCATGGTGTTGGCCGTGCTGGAGGCCCGCTGCGGCTTCGGCTTCGGCGATCAGGACGTCTATCTGAATGTCGCGGGCGGCTTGCGCATCAACGAACCGGCGGCGGACCTCGCGGCGGCGGCGGCCCTGATCAGTTCGGCGACAGGCGTGTCCCTGCCCCAGGGCTGCGTCGTCTTCGGCGAAATCGGCCTGTCGGGCGAGGTCCGCAGCGTCGGCCGCGCCGAGGCCCGTCTGCGCGAAGCGCAAAAACTGGGCTTCGATCAGGTTCTGAGCCCGACTTTGACCGCCAAAACCAAAGGGGTGAAGGTGACATCCGTCACGCGCCTGACGGATGTGGTCGAACGAATCTCGCAGAACCGCTATTAGACCCTGGTAGCAACCGCAGGATCCCGCACGCGTGACCGGATACGACGTCTTCGCCATCGTGGTGATCCTGTTTTCCGTCGCCGCCGGCTGGGTGCGCGGCGGGGTGCGCGAGGTCATCACCCTGCTCAGCGCGACCCTGGCGGCCTTGGTCGCCCTGATCGCCCTGCCCTGGACCGCCGGCGTCACGCGCGCCTTCGTCGATCCCGAATGGGCCGGGTCGATCCTGGCCGCCGTCCTGACCTTCTTCGTCGTCTATTTCGGCCTGCGCCTGGTCGGGTCGATGATGTCCAAGAGCGCCAAGGACCATCCGCACCTCGGCGTCATCGACCGCATCTTCGGCCTGTTTATCGGCGGCGTCCGTGCGCTGGTCCTGATCGGCGCGGTGCATCTGGTCATCGTCGCAGCCCTGCCGGGCGAGCGCACGCCGCTGTGGCTTGGGAAGGCGGCACTCTATCCGGTCAGCGCCATGGGCGCGCGGATGATCCAGATCGTCCTGCCCAGCATCGGACGCGGCGCCGACGCCATCACGCCCGTCGTGGATTCGTCCGTACGCCGGGGGTTTTCGGACGACGAAGCCTTGCCCCCGACGCAATCAGAGCCTAACTCGCGCCGCGAAGCCGCCCCTTAAGTTTCCCCGGTCATCGGAGCCCCACGATGCGCCACCATGTCGCCGATCCCGTCGTTCACCGCGAGCACTGGCGCGAGCCGGAGGATGACCAGCTCCGTCTGGAATGCGGCGTCTGCGGCGTCTGGGGCGCGGACGAGGACGAAGGCTCTTCCGTCGTCGCCCTGGGTCTTCACGCCCTTCAGCATCGCGGCCAGGAAGCCTGCGGCATCGCCAGCGTCAAGGACGAGCGCTTCTATACCGAACGTCACCAGGGCCTGGTGGGCGAGGCCTTCGGCGGCGCCGACCTGATGACGCGGATGCCCGGCCGCGCGGCCGTGGGCCACACTCGCTACTCCACCGCCGGCGGCAGCTTCCTGCGCAACATCCAGCCGATGTTCGCCGATCTGGACCAGGGCGGCATCGCCATCGCCCACAACGGCAACCTGACCAACTTCAAATTCCTGCACGCCCAGCTCGTCAGCGAAGGCGCCATCTTCCAGTCGACCTCGGATTCCGAAGTCATCCTCCACCTGATCGCGCGCAGCCGCAAAGCCAAGATCGTTGATCGCTTCACCGACGCCCTAGCCCGGATCGAGGGCGGTTACGCCCTGGTGGCCCAGACCCGCACCAAGATGATCGGCGCGCGCGACCCGCTGGGCATCCGCCCGCTGGTGCTGGGTCAGTTGGGCGACGGCTGGGTTCTGGCCTCCGAGACCTGCGCCCTGGACATGATGGGCGCCACCTTCGTGCGCGATGTCGAACACGGCGAGATCGTCGTCATCGACGACAGCGGCCTGCGCTCGCTCAAGCCCTTCCCCGCCCGCGCGGCGCGTCCCTGCCTGTTCGAATACGTCTATTTCTCGCGCCCGGATTCGGTCGTGAACGGCCGCTCCGTCTATGAGGTCCGCAAGGAAATGGGTCGCGGCCTCGCCCGCGAACTGGGCGTCGAGGCCGACATCGTCGTGCCGGTGCCCGATTCCGGCGTTCCGGCCGCCCTAGGCTACGCCCAGGAAAGCGGCATTCCCTACGAAATGGGCATCATCCGCAGCCACTATCTGGGCCGCACCTTCATTCAGCCCAGCCAGGGCGCCCGGCAGAAGGGCGTGCGCATGAAGCACAGCCCCAACAAGTCGGCCCTGGCCGGCAAGCGCGTCGTGCTGATCGATGATTCCATCGTGCGCGGCACCACCTCGCTGAAACTGGTCCGCGCCGTGCGCGCCGCCGGCGCGACCGAGGTCCACCTGCGCTCGGCCAGCCCGCAAATCCTGTTCCCGGACTTCTACGGCATCGATATGCCCGAGCGCGCGCAGCTGCTGGCCGCCAACAAGACGCTGGAAGAGATGCGCGACATGCTGGAGGTCGATTCGCTCGGCTTCCTGTCCATCGACGGCCTCTATCGCGCGATGGGCGAGACCGGCCGCAACGCCGCCGCCCCGCAGTTCACCGACCACTATTTTACCGGCGACTACCCCACTCGCCTCTTGGATCGCGAGATTGAAGAAGGCGGCCGCGAGTTCGGCGCCAAACAGCTGTCCTTGCTGGTCAGCGCCTAGGGCAAAACCTGAGCGCGCGGGCCTTGGCTTGAGGGCCGAGGCCGCGCTATCAGCGGCCATGTCCGAACTTCCCCTGAACGACCGTATCGCCCTCGTCGTCGGCGCCTCGCGCGGCATCGGTTATGAGAGCGCCCTGGCCTTGGCCAAGGCCGGCGCCCACGTCATCGCGACGGCGCGCACCCAGGGCGGTCTGGAAGAGCTGGACGACGCCATCTTCGCCGCCACCCGCCGCCATGCGACCCTGATTCCGTTCGATCTGGTGGACGGCGGGGCCATCGACCGGCTGGGCGGCGCCATCTTCGAACGGTTCAAGAAGCTGGACATCTGGGTCCATTGCGCCGCCACCATGGGCCCCTCGGGCCTGACGCCGGTGTCGCACGCCGACCCGCGCGAGTTCGCCAAGGTCGAAAAGACCAACTTCACCGCCGTCTATCGCCTGATCCGCTCGCTAGAGCCGCTGCTGCGCGCGTCGGACGCCGGCCGCGCCATCCATTTCACCACCAGCGTCGCCAGCGCGCCCAAGGCCTTCTGGGGCATGTACGCCGCGACCAAGGCCGGCGCCGAGGCCTTGGTGAAGGCCTGGGCCGACGAGATCGAGAGCACGCCCGTCCGCGTCAGCATCGTCGATCCCGGCCGCATGCGCACCGCCATGCGCGCCCAGGCCTATCCGGGCGAAGACCCGTCCGTCCTGCCCCACCCCTCGGAAATCGCCCCCTTGGTGGTCGATCTGGCCCGCCCCGACGCTACGCCCCCGTTGACCATCAAGTTCCGCGACTGGACCACCGGCCGCTCGGTCGACGCCTTGATCTAACGATCGCCGATCAGCGGCAGGCGGAGCGAAGTCAGAATTTCCGCTAGTTCCGCCGGCCAGATCGTCTCCTTGGATTGGCGAATGTCGTCGAGGCTCCACCAGCGGTGTTCGGTCAGAATTCTCTGCTCCTCGTCCGTCCAGCCCTTGGGCGACAGGACGAAGTCGTCGGTACGCAGCAGGAAGAACCTCTGATCCACATCCGCCATCCGGCCGTCGGGCAGGCGGAAGCTGACGCGTACCTGGGCGACCTGCGGGCCGGGGTCTTCGACGACCAGCCCGGTCTCTTCGAACAGTTCGCGGCGCGCGGCGTCCTCGAAGGTTTCGTCGCCCTCGCACCCGCCGCCGGGCGTCGCCCAGAAGGCCGTGCCGGCGAGCGGTCCTTCGGAAAACACGAAGTGGAACAGCAGCACCCGCCCCTGCCCGTCCAGAATCAGCCAACGCGAGGTGGGCCGGGCCGGAAGCACGCTCTCGGCCTCGCTCACGCCGTCACTTCTTGGCGCCGCCCTTTTGGCCCGTGCGGATCCGGCCCGAGCGCGACACCTGGCGGGCGCCGCCACGCGCGCCCTTCTGAACCGCCACGGACGAACCGGCCTTCTTCGAGGCGCTGGACTTCAACCCGCCCAGAATCTTGGGCTGAGCCTTGCGGGTCTTCTTCTGCTCCAGCGCCTTGCCGGGCAGTTTGGACAGGGCCTCTTCCTTCTCGGCCTTCTTGACGCGGCGCGGCGCGGTCTTGGCGTCGCCCTTGTAGCGTTCCGGCCCGGACTTGGCGCCGCCCTCGGCATAGGGGTTCACCCCGCTGGACTTGACGTTCAGGCGGATCGGCGTGCCCGGAAGGTCGAAACTCTCGCGGATCGAGTTGACCAGATAGCGTTTGTAATGCTCCGGCATCGACTCGGCGCGGTTGGCCATCAGCACGAAGGTCGGCGGGCGGGCCTTGGTCTGGGCGATGTATTTCGGCTTGATCCGCTTGCCGTCCACGGCGGGGGGCGGGTGACGCTGGGTCGCCATGGACAGCCAGGTGTTCAGGTCCTTGGTCTTCACCTTGACCGACCAGGTGTCATAGGCCTGAAGCACCGCCGGCATCAGCCGCTCGACGCCGCGCCCGCTGTGCGACGACAGGGCCACGAAGGGCGACCCCTTCAGTTGCGGCAGCTTGTCCTCGGCCATGCCCTTCAGCTTGGCCATGCGCGACTGGGGCTCGTCTTCCAGGTCCCACTTCGACGCGACATAGACCAGGGCGCGGCCTTCGCGCTCGACCAGATCCGCCAGTTGCAGGTCCTGGGTGTCGAAGGCGTCGTCCTTGTCCATCATCAGGATGACGACTTCGGCGAATGTGATGGCCCGGATCGTGTCGGCGACCGACAGCTTCTCCAGCTTCTCCTGCACCCGCGCCTTGCGACGCATGCCGGCCGTATCGACCAGACGGATGTTCTTGCCCTCGAACTGCCAGTCGACCGAAATTGAATCGCGGGTGATGCCCGCTTCCGGCCCGGTCAACAAGCGGTCGTCGCCGATCAGGCGGTTGATCAGGGTGGACTTGCCGGCGTTGGGCCGGCCGATGACGGCGATGCGGATCGGCTTGTCCGGCTCGTCGATCTCCTCGACGAAGATGTCCTGCGAGGCCGCAACGATGGCGGCGTACAGATCGGCCATCCCCTCTCCGTGCTCGGCCGAGATGGCGACGGGTTCGCCGAAGCCCAGGGCGTGCGCCTCGCCGACGCCGCCGCCGCTTTCGCGGCTCTCGGACTTGTTGGCCAACAGGATGATCGGCTTGTGCACCCGGCGCAGGCGCTCGGCGAAGATCCGGTCCAGCGAGGTCACGCCCTCGCGGGCGTCCATCATGAACATGACCAGTTCGGCGTCGTCCAGCGCGGCCTCGGTCTGCTCACGCATCCGGGCTTCCAGGCTGTCGTCGGTGACGTCCTCGTATCCCGCCGTGTCGATCAGCGTCAGGTCCATGTCGCCGATGTTGCCGTCGGCGTAGCGCCGGTCGCGGGTCACGCCGGGGCGATCGTCGACGAGCGCCAGGCGCTTGCCGACGAGGCGGTTGAACAGTGTCGATTTGCCCACATTGGGGCGGCCGACGATGGCGACCTTCAGAGCCATGTCGGCCTTCTAGCTTAGTTTGGGCTGAAAATCAGCGGATGCAGATCAGTTGGCCGTTGTCGGTCAGCACATAGAGCGCGCCGTTATAGGCGGCCGGCGCGATATAGGCGGGCGCGCCCAGCTTCAGCGTCGTCTGCGCTACGCCGGTCTTCGGATCGAAGGCGACGGCTTCGCCGAACGAATTGACCATCACCAGACGGTTGGAGGCCAGCAGCGGCCCCGACCATTGCGGGCGGATGGTGCGACGACCGAAGGTCAGGAAGCCGCCCTCGCGGCGCTCGCGGCCCTCGTTCAGCTCGCGCGTCCAGTAGATCTGGCCCGTGTCACGGTTGGCCGTGATCAACTGCCCCGACTTGGACACCACGAAGACGGCGTCGCCGACCGGCAGCGGCGCGTTCACGCCCGTCACCGGCAGTTGCCACTTCGGCTGACCCGAACGCAGGTCCAGCGCCGACATCACGCCCGAGTGGCTGACGCCATAGACCATGCCACGGCTGATGACCGGACGGCCCGCCACGTCGCGAACCTCAGACAGGGCGCTGGTGCGGCTGGTGCGCGACAGGGTCTCTTCCCACACCGCCTGGCCGTTCAGGGCGCTCAGCGCGACCAGCTGGCCCGAGGCGAACGGGGCTACGACGGTCGTGCCGCTGACGGCGGGGCTGGAGGCGCGCATGACGCGCGCCGGCTCGGCGATGCCGCGATAGGTCCAGTCCTGGGCGCCGGTGTTGGCGTCGAAGGCGAACAGCTGGCTGTCGACGTCCACGACGAAGACCCGGTTGCCCGAGACGGTCGGGGCGCCGTGGATCGGGGCGTCCACCTGCTGGGTCCAGACCACCGCGCCGGTGTTGGCGTCCAGCGCCGTCATCGAGCGATAGCCGGACGAGACGAAGACCTTGCCGCCGCCCACGGCGACGCCGCCGCCGAAGCCGCCGTTGCGGTCTCGATCGGCGTTCTTGACGTTGGCCTTCCACAGGATCGCGCCGGTGTCGGCCGAAACCGCCGAAACGGTCGATTCGCCGTCCAGCACGAAGATCTTGCCGTCGGCGGCCACGATCGGGGCCATGACGTTGCCGACGTGGGCCGATCCCGAGCCGACGCCCCGCTTCCACGCGATCTGGAAGTTCGGCGCCGCAATGACGTGCTCGACCAGGTTCTCGGACGTGCCGCCGGGCTGCGTCCAGGCCGTCACGGCCTGCGGACCCGGCAGGAAGAAGTCGCGACCCGACAGGGCGGCCGACGGCGACAGGCTCTGTTCGAACTCCAGCACCGAAATGCGTTGCCCGGCCGAAGCGGTCGCGCCGGCGTCTTCCTTGCCGCCGCCCAGACCGAACGGCAGGTTGCGGCGCACGGTGCCGCAGGACGCCATCGTTGCGGCGACGCCGCAGATCAGCGCGACTTTCAGAACTCGGTTCATCGGGGGCGTCCTGTAAGGGGTCGTCACTATTGGGCGGCCGGCGCGGCGGCGGGAGCCGCCTGAGCGGGTGCGGCCTGAGCCGGGGCAGCTTGGGCCGTAGCAGCCTGAGCCGGAGCAGCCTGGGCGGCCGAGGGCGTCATCGCGTTCGCAGCGCCGGCGGCTGGAGGCGTCGCCTTGGCGGCGGCGTCGATGATGGGCTTGATGGCGGCTGCGGTGCCGGCGTCGATGGATTCCACGGCGATCTGGGCGCGCTGACGGATCGAGTCCGGCACGTCCTGACCCAGTTGCAGCAGCACGAAGGCCTCACGCGCTTCCTTGGTCTTGCCGTGTTGCAGGCGCGCCAGGGCCAGGGCTTCCTGGGCGAAGGCGTGCAGCGGGCGCTTGTCTTCGGCCAGCGGCGTCAGACGCTTTTCGATCTCGGCCAGCGGCGCGGTGTCCATGATCAGGAAGGCGGCCTTCAGGGCGGGCGGGTCCGACAAGATCGGATCGCTGGCCGCCTTGGCGGCTTCATCGAACAGGCGAACCGCGTCCTGGAACTTGTTGGCGCTGACGGCCAGGCCGGCCTGCTGCTGCAGGGCCAGGACCTTGTAGGCGCCGTTGCCTTCCTTGATCGCTTCCTCGAAGGCGGCGCGGGCGTCCATCGGCTTGTCGGCGCGCAGGGCCTCCATGCCGCGATCATAGGCCTCGGCGGCCTTGGCGGCCTTGTTGGAGTTCAGGCTGTCCCAGCCCCACCAGCCCAGGGCGCCGATCAGGGCGACGACCAGCACCACGCCGAAAACGGGCAGCCAGGTCTTGGCCAGGCGCTTCAACTTGTCGGAGCGAAGCTCCTCCTCGACCTGCTCGAAGACATCAACCACTGAAACGTCGCCCCAAAATCGCGAAATGCAAACCGGCGCGGACCCTAGAAGGTCGGCTCCCCGCCCGCAACGTCGTCCGTTACTGCGAAGCCGGCTTTTTCGAGAAGTAGGTCTCGACTTCGGCAGGAAAACGGCGGGTTTTCACATCGCTGGCGAAAGCGGCCGCCGCGCGGTCGATCTCGGTGCGCAGATCGGCGTATTTGCGCACGAACTTCGGGGTCCAGTCGAACATGCCCAGCATGTCATTGACCACCAGCACCTGACCGTCGCAGGCGGCCGAGGCGCCGATGCCGATGGTGGGCGCGTCGATCGTCTCGGTGATCTCGCGCGCCAGCGATTCGGCGACGCCCTCAATGACGATGCAGAAGGCGCCGGCCTCGGCGACGGCCTTGGCCTCGGCCAGCACCCGATCACGCTCGCTCTCGGTCCGGCCCTTGGCCTTGAACCCGCCTTCGGCCAGGATCGCCTGCGGGCGCAGGCCGACATGGCCCATGACAGGAATGCCGCGCTTGACCAGGAAGGCGACGATCTCGGCCATTTCGATGCTGGTCTCCAGCTTCACCGCCTGGGCGCCCGTCTCCTTCATCACCCGCACGCAGTTGGCGTAGGCGACCTCCTTGCCGCCCTCGTAGGAGCCGAAGGGCATGTCCACGACCACCATGGCCCGTTTGGCGCCGCGCACGACGGCCTGCCCGTGCAGGATCATCATCTCCAGCGTCACGCCCACGGTATTGGGCAGGCCGTGCACCGCCATCCCCAGGCTGTCGCCGACCAGCAGCACATCGCAGTGCGGATCCAGCAGGGCCGCCATCGGCGCGTCATAGGCCGTCAGGCAGACGATGGGCTCGCCGCCCTTGCGCCCCGCGATATCGGGCACGGTAATGCGTTTGACGCTCTCTTGGGTGTGGACGGACATCGCCGGGCCTCCTGACGTGAAGGGGTCAGATAGGCCCCTGCCCCGCCGGTGTCACCCTTGCAGCCGCGCTCACACGTCCTGCGATAGCTTCGCCACGCCCGCCGCCATCAGGGCGACCAGGGCGCCGGCGACGATCCAGAAGGCCATCATGCCCGAGCCGTTCATCACATCCAGCGACCCGACGCCGAGACCTTGAAGGCCCAATCCGTCCAGGCCTGATTGCGCCGCACCCTGCGCCGTGGCGGCTGCGGCCCTGAGGCCTTGCGCCAAGGTCGTATCGCCGTCGGCGGTGAAGTTGATGTTCACCCCCTCGCGCACCGCCAGCACGCCGCCGATCAATCCCGCCGCCGTCAGGGTCAGGGCGCGCCAGCGCGACCGCGTCTCCATGCGCGCCTGGACCGTAGCCAGGAACAGGGCCTCGTCCGGCAGGCTCGGCGCCTGGGCGAACAGCCTTTCGATCATCGGATCGAATTCGTCAGCCGACATGGACCGACCTCCCGCCTGAGCCGTGCGCCGGTTGAAGCCGCGCACGGAGTTTATCCAGACCACGTTTGACATGCGATTTCACCGTGCCAAGCGGCAAATTCATGGCTGCCGCGATTTCCGGATGCGACATCCCTGCGCCGTGGCACAGGGAGACGCAGACACGCTCTGTTTCGCTGAGCGTCTTCAACGCCTCGTCCAGGTCCATCAGACCGCCGCGGTCGACGACCACATCCGCCTGATCGGCCTCGATCTCGGCGACGTAGCGCGCCTCCTTGGCCACCCGCTTCAGATAGAGTCGTGCGGCGATCTTCTTGATCCAGCCCGCAAACGTCCCCTGCCCGCGAAACTCCGCGCACCGCTGAAACCCTTGCAGAAAGGCGTCCTGCGCCACGTCGTCGGACAGGGACGGCGTCGCCCCCATCCGGCGCAGCAGCCCCCGCACCGCCGACCCGTGCCGACGCACCAGCTCGCCATACTCCCGCCGACCACCGGCCGCCGCCTGGGCGGCCAGCTCCACATCGTGGAAGTCTCTCAATGATTTGACCATGACGTTTCCCCCTTCCGGCGGACGTCAGTCTTTGTTCGGGTTGAAGAAGCCCAGGATGATGAAGGCGACGCCGATGGCTGCGGGAATACAGGCGATGCCCAGCAACGCGCCCTGGCCATTGCCGCCCCAGACGTGCGTCGTGCCCTGAACGACGATGCCGAACCCGGCGATGCCGATACCGCTCGCCAGGCTGAGCACGCCCTTGCGAATGTCCTTGCTGCGCGACGGCAGCCCCTTCTGCACATCCTTTGTCATCACATCGAGCAGTTCGGGCGGCAGTTCCTGACCCTTGTCGACGGCGAGACGCACGGTCTCCTGCATGTCGCGCTTTTCGCGGTACTTCAGGAAGGTGGGGCCGAAGACGATGGCCGTAATCGTGCCGAAGACGGCGAAGATGGCGAAGATCGGAATGAAGTCTTCCATGTCGAGTATCCCTTGAACCGTTGCAGCAGCCTGATGCGGCGGCCTTCTGATCACAAGAGGCTGGCCGACGCCTCAACGGATGCGCGGCGTTAGGTGAAATCTTCGTAAGGTCGCCGTTTCGGCCGCCGCCGGTTCGGTCTAGGGTCCGGTCTCATCAATCGCAGGAGCGCATCCCATGGCCCATGTCACCTATCGCATCGTCGAACATGACGGCGGCTGGGCCTACAAGTCCGGCGACACCTATTCCGAAACCTTCGCCACCCACGACGACGCCAAGGCCGCCGCCGTGCGCGTCGCGCGCGAACAGCGCGTGCCGGACCAGACCGCCGCCATCGAATACGAGACCGCCGCCGGCGAATGGGTCACCGAAAGCGCGGACGGCCACGACCGTCCCTCGACGGACGTCGAGGGCTGAGGCCAAGATGATCCACCGTCGCACCCTGCTGGCCGCCGCCGCCCTCGCGCCGCTGGCAGGCTGCGCCACGGCCCCAAAGGCTAAGACGCCCACCGAGCTGAAGCTCGTCACCTTCAACATCTGGCACAACATGGGCGACTGGGCCGCCCGTCGTCCGCTGCTGGTCGCCGCGCTGAAGGCCCAGGACGCCGACGTCATCGCCCTTCAGGAGGTGCTGGAGGACGCCAATGTCGGGCTGGAGAACCAGGCCCGGATGCTGGCGCGCGAGCTGGGCGGCTATCATGTCGCCTTCGTCTCGACCGACGCCGAGGGCGCCCCGCGCCGCTATGGCAACGCCCTGCTGACCCGCCTGCCGGTTCTGGCCGAGGCCTCGACCAAGCTCGAGCCGCTCGACGATTTCCGCACCGCGCTTCGGCTTCGCGTGGCGGTCCAGGGTCGCCCGGTCGATGTCGTCGTCACCCATCTGGCGTGGCAACAGGACGCCGGCCCGGTCCGCGCCCGCCAGATCGCATCCCTGCTCGGCTGGCTGCCGCAGGACGGCACGCCCTTGATCGTCATGGGCGACTTCAATGCGACGCAGGAGGATTCCGGCCTCGCGACCCTGACGGGCCCCCGCTTCTTCAGCGCCCTGCCCCGCGGCGCGGTCACGACCACCCTGAACCCGGCCAAGGGTCATCCCGAGCGCGTCATCGACCACGTCTTCTTCGAACAGGCCGCCTTCACGCCCGGCGAGGCCCGTCGCTTCGGCGATACGCCGACCAACGGCGAATATCCGTCCGACCACTTCGGCGTCGTCGCGACCGTCCGTCTCAGGTAAGCGCCGAGGCGTAGGCCTCGGGCTTGAACCCCACCAGCCGCCGATCCCCCAGATCCAGCACCGGCCGTTTAATCATCGACGGCTGGGCCGTCATCAGCGCGATCGCCTTCGACTTGTCGATGTCCGCCTTGTCGGCTTCGGGCAGCTTCTTGAAGGTCGTCCCGGCCCGGTTCAGCACCGTCTCCCAACCGTGCTCGTCGACCCACTGGCCCAGCCGCCCCGCATCCACCCCGGCCTTCTTGTAGTCGTGGAAGACGTAATCGACCCCCTGCTGCTCCAGCCAGACCCGGGCCTTCTTCACCGTGTCGCAGTTGGGAATGCCGTAGAGGGTGTAGGTCATGGGTCTCTCGAAGATCATGGTTCAAGCGGATTCAGCCGCTTTCGCCCCCTCGTCGAGCATCGTCAACTGTCGGTCAGACGCGACGCCGGCGCTGTGAACGTCGCCGAGAACCCCTCCACTCCGTAACGAAGATCCGCGCCGCCGCACCCCAGCAGGCCTCTCGCGAGCAGTTTGACGCCAAAGCCGGTCTTGAGCGGCGGATGGGCCGGCGCGCCCCCGCCTTCGATCCAGGTCAGGACGAGTTCACCCTCATCCAGCCGCCAATCGACCGAGACGCGGCCGCCGTGCTTGGCGAGGGCGCCATGCTTGAACGCGTTCGTCGTCAGTTCGTGGATGATCAAGGCGACCGTCTGCGCCACACGCGGCGACAGGTGCACCGACGGCCCCGAGATGGAAACCGGCCTGCGCACCAGATTCCCCACCGCGTCGCGAACGATCTCACCGAGGTCGCCGCCATTCCACGCCTTTTCGTCCAGAGTCTGCTGGGTCTTGGCGATGGCGTTCAGTCGCTCGTCGAAACGCTCCAGCACATCCCGATCGACGCCCGACAAGGTGCTGCGGGCGACCGCTTGAACCAGCGCGAGCGTGTTCTTCACCCGGTGGCCGCATTCGTCGACCAGCATCTGCCGGTGTTGCTCGCCCCGCACCCGCTCGGTCGTTTCGATTGCGATATTGAGAATGCCGACGATCGCGTCGCCGTCCCGCACGGGGCTGTAGGACAGCACCCAGCAGGTGTCTTCCGAATAGCCGTTTCGAACCATCGTCAGCGGCAGGTCTTCCAGAAAAACGGTTTCGCCTGCCAGCGCGCGCTCCGTTAGAGGGCGCAAATCGTCCCACACCTCATGCCAGACCTGGTCCAGCGGACGGCCCAGGGCGTTCGGATGCTTTTGTCCGAGCAGCGGAATGTAGGCGCCGTTGTAGAGCAAGGTGCGCTCCGGGCCCCACATGACGCTGGCCGCGAAACCCATTCCCATCATCATGTCATAGGTAATGCTCAGCGCGGGCGACCAATCGCGCTTTGGCCCCAGGGGCGTCGTCGCCCAGTCGAAGGCATCAATAAGGGCTGGCATCGGCGCGGCCCCTGTTGACGACGGCATTCGACGAGCAACCGACGAATGCAGCCCCAGCATCGATCTGTGATGCGAACCTCATCATCGTCGTTCAGAACAATCGAATGGTTTCGCTTGGCCGATCGACGATCACGCCCGCGACATAGAGTTTGCGCACCAGTTGCTGCGTGCCGAGGATCGTCCGGCTTTGGAAATCGAGCCAGTTCGCGACCAGGGTCTGATCTGGCAGATTGATGTCTCTCTTGCCCGCGACCCGGATGACCAAGCCTGCCTTTTCAAGCTGACCCAGGTGCCTGCGAACCGTTTCATCGTCCATTCTGGCGGCCTTGGCGACATCGATCACGCTCACCGGCCCGAGCGGCGGGTTCAGCGGGGCAAGACGGCCGGCGTCCGGCTCGCCCTGAATAACTCGCAAGGCGCTTCCGGTGAGATGCGACAGCCAAAGCAGGACGTAGTGCGTCGTCAGGCTGATTTCGGGCTTCAGCGATCGGGCGTGCTGGATGCCTTTCAGGACGTGCGCCGTCATCAGCCGCGTCGCCAGGCCTGCGACAGGCCAAGCTGGCGTGACGACCCGGTCGCCGTCGCGGGCGCCGCATGCGTTCAGCATCGCCAGCCCATCGACAAACTCCACCGTGGCCAGAAGGAAGGCTTCCATCGCGGACTTGAACGGTTTCGACTGCGACACCTCGGCGCGCAAGACGAAGCCGCCGTCGGTCCGCACCAGCACGCCCCGCTCCACCAATCCCGCCAGTTTGGTGCGTGCGCTCTCGCGCGGCACGCCCAGGGACATAGCGATGCTGATTGCATTCACAGGCCGCCGCAGGGCGTTCGGCAAGATGCCGGCTCCAATGGAAGAGTCGCGTGCCGCACCTTCGTCGTCGGCGCCTCTGACGTTTGCATCCACGACGCCCGCGGTCAGCAGGGCGGATATCAGATCCTCGTCGATCCAGGTGCGGGATGCGGCGATGAAATCGAGGGTCAGCTTCGTATTCAGCCAAGCGACCTGAGCGGCCTGTAAACGCAGAGACATTGGCGGACCGTTTGAGGCTTCGACGAACACTGTCGCCCTCGTTCGCGCCCCTGTCGACAAGGCAACTACCGAAAATGAGGTTTCTGGACAGATGCCGGCCGACGACCGATCCACGCACAAAGGCGCAGCCTTGCCGTCATTGTTCGCCGACAAATCCCCTTTAGTGTCGGGCGCTTAGAGACGGCCTTCGTCAATCGACCTTAAGTGTCCCCGAACGGGACTATGATGTCGACGGGTCTTTGAAAACAGCAGCGCTCAGCAATTGCACCACCTTGCACTTTGCACGCCTTTTCGGGACGCCGTGCAATTTCGCTCGGTCGCTGATTTCAGACGAATTAGACGAATTAGACGGTGTTTTTGTCAGGCGACCGTTTAGGCCGCGAACCCGGCGAAGACGCCGATGACCATCACGATGAAGGTCGCAACGACGCTGGACAGACCGATGGCCGTCATCACGATCAGGCCCTTGGCCAGGCCAGGAACCACGCCCCGATACCACCGTCCCCGCCCCATCCGCATGAAGGCCACGATGCCCAGCGCCAGCATCAAAAGGCTGCACGCCGCGGCCAGCGGGCCGGGGCTGAACATGAACCAGGCCAGCGGCAGCAACGGGACGGTCCAGGCGTTCAGATAGGCGAAGGCCGCGCGGAACCCGCATCTCAGGCCCAGGTCCTCGGCGTCCCACAGGCGAAACAGCGGCATGGCCGCCAGGGCGTAGAGCGGCGCCATGATCGGCACAGCCACCAGCGACATCCAGCCGTCGGCGTCCGACATGAAGGCGTCGCGCGACTTGCCCGCCTCCTGAAGCAGGGGGTTCAGCACCTCGGCCGGCATGCCTTCCAGATAAAGGCTCAAGCCCCCACGCAGAAAGACGATCAGCATCAGGATCGCGTTCAGCGCCAGATACAGCTTCAACGGCTTGGCGTAACGCCCGCCCCCCGTCGGCCCCTCGATCATCCAGGCCTGCAGCACCAACCGGGGCCGCACCAGCAGGTCGCGCGCGGTCCGCATCTCTGCGCCGCCAAAGCCCAGCGCGTCCTCGGAAAGGTCCTTGAACGCCTGCTTGCGCGTCGTTTCGCCGTCGGTCATCGGATTCCCCCTAAGGGATGCATACACCGCCCGGTTGACCGCGCAACCGCCGATCAGAACCGCTTGCTCAGGCCGATGCTGACCACCCGTCCGCGCGGATCGGCCACGACCGGGTCATAGCCCAGGGCGAACTGCGCCAGCGGCGGGGCCTTATCGGCCACATTGACCACCCCGACCGACAGATCCAGGTCGACGCCGATCGTGCGGCGGTAGAGCAGGTCGACCGTCGTCTGGCTGGCGATGCTGGCGTCGGTGATGCCGCTGCGGTCGTTGGCGTATCCGTCGGTATAGTGGACCAGGGCTGTAATCGCATTCGCCCCGCTGCTCCAGCCCAGGGCGAACTCCCCGCGATTGCGCGGCAGGGATCGGCCGATGTTGTTCAGATTGGTCGAAGCGACGCCCGACACCTTGGCGGCCGACGCGTCCAGCCGGATGTCATAGGCGTCCACATAGGTCCAGGTCGCCGAGGTCGTCGCCTCCCCGCCCCACAGACCGCGCCGATAGCGGGCCGATAGGTCGATCCCTTGGGTCTCGATGGACGAGGCGTTTACGAAATACAGCTGCACGAAGGTCAGGGCGCCGCTGGCCGAACGGGTGATGCGGCTCTGCGCCTCCGTGCCGGTCCGCCCCGCCGCCGTATCGGCCGCCGCCTGGTTGATGAGGGCCTGGGCCGACTCCTTGACCACCTGATCGGTATAGTCGAACCGCCAGGCGTCTACGCCAAGCTCCAGCCCTTCGACCGGCGTCCAGACTGCGCCCAAGTTCAGGCTCTCAGACTTCTCGGGCTTCAGGTCGGCCTGGCCCGAGGTCAGGGTGTTGACGAAGACGAACGCGCCCCGGTCGAACACCGACGGCTGCGACGCCTGCGCCCCCGACTGGGCATAGACCGACGGCGCCCGGAACCCCTGCCCCCACGACGCGCGCAGGGCCAGCGCGTCGGTGACGTCCCACCGGATCGCGGCCTTGGGGCTGAACCGGCCCTCGTTGCCATCATAGGATTCATAGCGCCCGGCCAGTTGCGCCTCGATACGGTCGCCCAGATGGAGGCGGGCTTCGGCGAAGGCGGCCAAGGCTTCCTGATCGCCCTCGAAATCCGGCGACACGCCCGCCGTCAGCAGATCCCCTCGGTTCACCAGATCGCTCCAGTCGTGACGGAAGCCGCTGCGGCGATACTGGGCGCCGACGGCGACATCGACCGACCCGCCGACCCAGGCCAGGGCCTCCCCGCTGGTCGAGGCGTCCGCGGTCGTCAGGGTCGCCGCGCCCCGCAGACCGGTCGAGCCGATCAGGCTGTCGATCAGGCCGGCGCTGTTCGCTGTCCCGGTCCCCAGATCGGCGCTGCCGAACGGGTTGAAATACTGGCAGGGTCCGACGCCGGGCGTGCCCGTCGCGGCATTGCAGCCCGCCCCGCCCAGGCCGTTCATCGCATTCTGCAAGGCGCTGCCGATGGTGTCGGGCTTGTCATAAACGACATGCTGACGGCTGCTGGTCGCCGACAGGTTCCAGGTCCAGCCATTACCGAAGCGCCCATCCAGCCCAGCCGCCAGACGCCAGGTGCGATAGTCGAACTCCGCCTGCGACGCGCCGGCCTCCGCCCCCAGCAGCCGTCCACGGAACAGAACCGCCTCACCGAACGGATTGTCGGGATGGCTCGCCGGCACGGTCAGCGACCGCGCCAGGATGGGCAGAGACGGCGACTGGCGCGCGATGGTGTTCGTCGCCGACCACGCCCCTTGCAGCGACAAGGTCATGTCGCCCACAGGTCGTCGGTAACCCGCGAACAGCTGCGTGCGCGTCTCCTCCGGGACCAGATCGAAGAAGTCGGAATAGTCGAGCCGGCAGAAGGCGTCCGTGGGCGAGTTCCGATAGGCGCTGCCGAACGCCGGATCGCCGCACGCCGGATCGGGCGAAAACCCATTGCGGCTGGGTCGGAAATAGGAGCCCGGCTGGCCATAGCTGGTCACGGCTGTCCAGGCGGCGCGGCCATAGCGTTCGGCCTGGGTGAAGTCTCGCTCATCCGACCCAAGGGCCGAACGATGGAAATGCGAGGCCGCCAGCGTCAGGTCGCCGCCTAGCAGGCCGAACCCGCCGAGCGCCTCGATCACGCTCTCTTCCGACCCGTCGGCGACGGCGTATTTGGCGCTCATCTCGGGGCGTTCCACGCCCCGCCGGGTAATGAAGTTGACCACGCCCGCCACCGCGTCAGAGCCATAGACCGCCGAGGCGCCGTCCTTGACCACCTCGACCCGCTGAAGCGCGATCATCGGAACCAGCGAGTTGATATCGACGAAGCCCGAGCCGTCCGTCGCCACCACGGCGCTGTTGGTCCAGCGCTGGCCGTCCACCAGGACCAGGGTCGAGCCGAGGCCGAGATTGCGCAGGTTGAACTGAGCCGTACCCGAACTCTGCGGCTGGTTCAGCTGATCGACCTGGGCCTCGGAGCCCGAGTTGGCCGTGACCAGCCGGACCAGCTGAGAGGCATCGGCGATGCCGGCGGCGGCGATGGTTTCGCGGGCCACAGTCTCTACCGGGGCGATCCGCTCGCCGCCCGCGATCCGAGAGCCGGTGATCACCACATCGTCTACGCGCGAAGCCTCCTGGGCCTGGGCGGCCGCAGCCGTCGCCAGCCAGACGATCGAGCCTGTCGTCATCAAGAAGTTGCGCTGCGTCATTCGGATACTCCCCCGCGATTGGCAGCGGGCTTCTATCCAGCACTTCGTTTTTGCGAAAGCCTAATTTTGCAATTTTGCAATTTCAGTTGTCGGCGAGACGTCGTCCGGCATTGATCCCGCCATGTAACCGGTTACGGTGCGGCAAAACAAAACCGGTCAGGGAAGCAGGAAGCATGGCGAACGTCCGTCTGGTCGATGTGAAGAAGGCGTTCGGCGCCGTCGAGGTGCTGAAGGGCGTCGATCTGGAGATCGCCGACGGCGAGTTCGTCGTCTTCGTCGGTCCCTCGGGCTGCGGCAAGTCCACACTGCTGCGCACCATCGCCGGGCTGGAAGAGGCGACGACGGGCCAGGTTCTGATCGGCGACCGCGTGGTCAACGACCTTTCGCCGTCGGACCGGGGCATCGCCATGGTGTTCCAGTCCTATGCGCTCTATCCGCACATGACCGCCTACGAGAACATGGCCTTCGGCCTGAAGCTGGCCAAGACGGACAAGGGCGAGATCGATCGCCGCGTCCGCGCCGCCGCCGAGGCGCTCAGCATCACCGACTATCTGGATCGCAAGCCCAAGGCGATGTCCGGCGGCCAGCGCCAGCGGGTCGCTATCGGCCGCGCCATCGTGCGCGAACCCGAGGTCTTCCTGTTCGACGAGCCCCTGTCCAACCTAGACGCCGCCCTGCGCGTACGGATGCGCTATGAGTTCGCACGGCTGCACGCCGAACTGAAGACCACCATGATCTACGTCACCCATGACCAGGTTGAGGCCATGACCCTGGCCGACCGGATCGTGGTGCTGAACGCCGGTCGGATCGAACAGGTCGGCGCGCCCATGGGGCTGTACGAACACCCCGCCAACCTGTTCGTCGCCGGCTTCATCGGCAGTCCCAAGATGAACCTGCTGGCCGCTGAGATCGTGGAAGCCTCGGCTGCTGGAGCTACGGTGAAGACGTCCGCAGGCGAGACGATCAGGGTGTCGGTTGACGCCGCCTCGGCCAAGCCCGGCGACGCCGTCACCCTGGGCGTCCGTCCCGAACACCTGACCATGACCAGCGACGGCGATGCGCTGACCGCCGAGGTCATGTTCGTGGAAACCCTGGGCGCGACGACCATGGCGCACCTGAAGCATCCAGCGTCCGAAGACACGCTGACGGTTCAGCTGGCGGGTGAACTCCGCGCCAAGGCGGGCGAGCGCCTGACGCTGCACGTCCCCGCGAAACAAGCGCATCTGTTCGACGCGGCCGGTAAGGCGTTCCAGAGGCTCTGACCCCTCTCCCATTGGGAGAGGGCTTGAGCGCACGAGAGCGTTAGCGATCGTCCTTCGCGCGAAAGGGTGAGGGTCGGATGGTGCGACCTAGCCTACCGGCCGCCCCTCATCCGGCCCTTCGGGCTACCTTCTCCCAATGGGAGAAG